>JAPUGG010000205.1 GCA_027292975.1 Alphaproteobacteria bacterium
CGGTTTCCATGTCCACGGCCGAGCCGACGATCGCCGCCGCGTCGCCCAGAACCACATGGGTGTGATTGACCCGTTTATTGGTCTCGACGATGGTGTTGATGCTGTAGACGCTGACGCCGCCAAGGATCAACAGGAGGACCAGGGGGGAGCAGATACCAATCAGGATCTTGGGCTTGGTCTTCAAGTCTGAGAATTTCATGATCTTCTTCTAAATAAAGAGTTGTTATAGGCAAATATGCCTGTAAGGAATTCGACGAAGGCCCTGGCGGACGCGATGAAGCCGAGACCTGTTGTGGGGAGCTAAATACGTTATTATTCCTTTTTTCACAGTGGCTTATTCTCTTTTTCACAGTGATTCTTTGATTACAGAATTTTAATTCTATGGTGTTAAGGTTAATGAAAAATTAATATATATTTAGTCATAGCTATATTTGGAGATTTAGGCGGGAAACAGGGTCATTTGTCCCAATGCCGCAAGCCGGATCGAAGCCGCCGGATACGAGCCGCCGCGATCCTCGCGGGAGCCAGCCAGACAAGCAGAAGATCGGCGCCGTGGTTGATCTCATCAATGACATCGCCTCCCAGACCAATCTTCTGGCGCTCAACGCCACCATCGAGGCGGCCCGGGCCGGCGACGCCGGCAAGGGCTTCGCGGTGGTCGCCTCCGAGGTCAAGAGCCTGGCCAGCCAGACCGCCCAGGCGACCGAGGAAATTGCCGCGCAGATCAACGCGATGCAGTCGGTAACCGACGAAGCGGTGTCTGCCATCGGCGGCATCACCTCCACCATCGAGCAGATCAACGAGATCGCCTCTGCCATCGCCACCGCGGTGGAGGAACAAGGCGCCGCCACCCAGGAGATCGCCCGCAACACCCAGGAAGCCTCCAAGGGCACCCAGGACGTATCGGCGAACATCGCCGGCGTAACCACGGCGGCCCAAGAGACCGGCAAGGCCTCGAAAGACATCCTCAACGCGTCTTCCGAGCTCGCCCGCCAGGGCAACGAACTGAAGGACGAGTTGGGCGCCTTCATGGAGAAGATCGGCGCCGCCTGATCTGCCAGCACCGACGGGGCCGGGGCTTTCCCCGGTCCCGTGATTTTCTCGCCCATTAATTTTACGGGGGTCTCATCCCCGCCGGAACCGGCCGCACCGATCGTGCGGCGGTTTTTTTTGGCCGGATAATGCTCTAGTTTGCACCCCGCGATCCTCACCGCAAGCGAGATTCCATGGCTTCCAGCCAATACATTTACGTCATGCGCGGCCTGACCAAGGTCTATCCCGGACACCGCGAAATCGTCAAGGACGTGACCCTGGCCTTCCTGCCCGGCGCCAAGATCGGCGTGCTGGGCACCAACGGGGCGGGGAAATCTACCCTTCTCAGGATCATGGCCGGCATCGATGGGGAATTTTCCGGCGAGGCCTGGGCCGCCGAGGGGACGAGGGTCGGCTATCTTCACCAGGAGCCCGAGCTCGACCCCGAAAAGGACGTGATCGGCAACGTGCTGGACGGCGTCGGCGAGGTGCGGGACTTGCTCGAGCGTTTCGAGACCGTCAGCGGGCGTTTCGCCGAACCGATGAGCGAAGACGAAATGAACGATCTGCTCGCCCTACAGGGGGAAATTCAGGAGCAGATCGAGGCGGTGGACGGCTGGGAGTTGGAGCGCCGGGTGGAGATCGCCATGGAGGCGCTGCGCTGCCCGCCGGCGGGCGCCGACGTGACCACCCTGTCGGGCGGCGAAAGGCGCCGGGTGGCGCTCTGCCGGCTTCTGTTGAGCCGGCCCGACCTGCTTCTTCTGGACGAGCCCACCAATCACCTGGATGCGGAATCCGTGGCCTGGCTCGAACGTTTCCTCGCCGATTACCAAGGCACGGTGGTGGCCGTCACCCATGACCGCTATTTTCTCGATAACGTCGCGGGATGGATCCTGGAGCTCGACCGGGGCCGGGCGCTGCCCTTCGAGGGCAACTATACCGCCTGGCTCGAGGCCAAGGGAAAGCGGCTCGCCCAGGAGGCGCGCGAAAGCGCCGCCCGGACCCGCGTGATCGCCCGGGAATTGGAATGGATCAGAGCCACCCCGGAAGCCAGGCGCACCAAATCCCAGGCCCGCGTCAATGCCTATGAACGGCTGGTGTCCGAAGCCGAGCGCCGCGCGCCCGGCACCTCCCAGATCATCATCCCGCCGGGACCCAGGCTCGGCAAATTGGTGGTGGAGGCCAAAGGCCTGACCAAGGGGTTCGGCGAGGCGCTGTTGATCGAAGACCTGGATTTCCACTTACCGGCGGGCGGCATCGTCGGCGTCATCGGTCCCAACGGCGCCGGGAAGTCGACCCTGATGCGCATGATCACCGGCCAAGAAGCGCCCGATTCCGGGACCCTGCGGCTGGGTGAAACGGTCAAGCTCGGCTCGATGGATCAGTCCCGCGACGCGCTGGCGGCGGATGCCACGGTGTGGGAGGAAATATCGGGCGGTGAGGAGGAGGTCATGCTCGGCAAGCGGCGCATGGGGTCCCGCGCCTATGTGGGGGCCTTCAATTTCCGTGGCCCCGATCAGCAGAAGTTGGTCGGCCAGTTGTCGGGCGGAGAACGTAACCGGGTCCACCTGGCGAAAATGCTGAAATCGGGCGCCAACCTCCTTTTGCTCGACGAGCCCACCAACGATCTCGACGTCGATACCCTGCGGGCGCTGGAAGAGGCATTGACGGAATTCGCGGGCTCGGCGGTGGTGGTGAGCCATGACCGCTGGTTCCTGGATCGGATCGCCACCCACATCCTGGCCTTCGAGGGCGATAGCCATGTCGAGTGGTTCCAGGGCAATTACGCCGATTACGAGGCCGACCGCAAGCGCCGGCTGGGAACCGACGCCGAGCAGCCCCACAGGATCAAATATAAGCCCCTGTCACGCGATTAGAGCACACTCCGGGTCAATGGTTCGATTTGGCCGGAAAGTGCTCTCCCTCTTTCACAGGCGGAGCTATTGGGACGGTGTCTGGGCCTCGAAACGGTCGGTCGCCCGGCGCAGGGCGGCGATCAATCCCTGGACTCCCTTGCGGTTTCGGCTGATCACCGAAGAGAACTGCTTGCGGTGGGTGAGCGGCATGCTCAACCCCTCGATCTTGAGGTCCAGCGCCTTGTAGCCCGAGCTGTTCTTGTGGATGCGTATTTCCATGGCGATGGGCGGGCCGGAAGCCCGGTTGATGCGCCCGAAGACCAGGGTCGTGTTGCCGCCGGACGGCTGGGAGCGCAACACGTCGATGGTCTCGCCGCTGTATTGCTTGAACAGGCCGGCGTAATTGTGGGCGACGTAAATCTCGTAAAGCTTGAGGAATTCCTTGAATTGGGCCTCGCTGGTCCGCCGCCAGTGGACGCCGAGGACGAATTTTCCCACCACGGGAATATCGAAATACTTCACCAGCAGCCGGCGCAGACGCTTGACCCGGTCGGAATCGGAAATATCGTTTGATGCCAGCTCCGTCAAGACCGTAGTGGTCAGCTCCTTGACGAAAGCCTTGGGGCTGCTTGCCGGCTGGGCTGGGGCGGGGGAGGCCAGCAGAACGGCCAGCGCCGCGACGGCGGCAAAGTGGCGGACCCTAATGCTGAGAACGAGGGGAATCGTCATGGCAGAGCCGGCTTTATCCCGCGCGGGCGGATGTCCCATCCGTGGTGTTCTTTTTGGGATCGGGCTCGAAGGTGATCCCGGGCGCCGGCTGTGTCGATGTCGCCTTGCCGTTGGCGATCGCATCGATGCGGCGCTGCCGATAGAGGCTGCGGACGGCGACGTAGAAATCGAGGGACGTCCGCTCGAGCTCGTCGATGGTCTCGAGGTTGCGGGCGCGGAAATCGATGCCCGTGACCAACGCCCGCACAATAATCCATTCCTCGGCGTCCTCATTGCGCACCCAAATGTTGAAGGGATCGACGAAGTATTCCGTCACTAAGCCCAAAGCGTCGCGTGGATTTGAGGGCCCCAGGAGCGGCAACACGATATAGAAGCCCTCACCGGCGCCCCAAACGGCGAAGGTCTGACCGAAATCTTCCGAATGCCCTTCGATTCCCATATAGGCGGCGGCGTCCCAGACGCCGAGTATGCCGACGGTGGTATTGATGACGAACCGACCGGCGGTATTCCCCGCACGGTCCATTTCACCTTGCAGGACATCGTTGGCGAAGACCACCGGCGCGCGCAGGTTGGACAGGAAGTTGTGGACGCCGTTCTGAACCGGCACCGGCAGGACTCCCTTGAATACCACCGCGGCGGGGCGGAGCAACATCCCGTCCATCTGTTGGTTGAACGCGAACATCGCCCTGTTGAAGGGCTCGATCGGGTCGTTGTCCTTTTCGAACTCGGCCCGCGCGGCGGCGTCCTTGGGCGCAGTAGCGCACCCCGGCAGCCCCGCCATGGTGATCACCAAAAGGGCCAACAGGCCGAGACGGAATAAAACCCTAAAAGGAGACGTCTTGGTCATTTCGATCTACCGTCCACTTAACGTTAGATCGGACAAGTTGACCGTCCGATCTGCCCTACTTATTTACTTCTGCCCCCTCTGGGCGGGCCGGGTGCCGAAGCTGCCAAGCGATCATCACCCTGGAGGGTAAAATCTTCATTAATTCCGACCCCTAACGCCGTCTGGACGGCATCGAAATTTCATCAGAGTGAGTACCACAGCCGTGGGGGAATTACCAGACGCTATATCAGTCTCGGGCCCGGCCCACCCTCCCGTATCCCATCCTCTTCACCGTTTGTTAAAACATAATAATATATTTATGTCTTGATAATGCATGTTTATGGTGCTTCTTTTGCGGCCTGCCCGGGCGTTGGGCTGCCGTGGGAGTCCAACGGGGAACGACATGACTGAGCTTGACGAGCTGCTGACAGTATTGCGCACGGTCGCGGAACCGACCCGGATCCGGCTGCTGGCGATTTGTGCCCAAGGCGAGCTGACGGTCACCGAACTGACGCGGGTCCTGGGCCAGAGCCAGCCCCGGGTGTCCCGCCACCTCAAGCTCATGGTGGACGCGGGCCTGCTCGAACGTTTCCGGGAAGGGACCTGGGCCTTTTTCCGGCTCGCCCGCCGGGGTTCGTCCACCGATATCGCGGCTCGGGTCCTGGAAATGGTGCCCGCCAACGATCCCGCCACCTCCCGGGATCGGCACCGGCTGGCCGAGGTCAAGGCCGAGCGGGACCGCATCGCCGCGGCCTATTTCCGCAAGAACGCCAAGCAATGGGACGAAATAAGGCGGCTGCACGCCGATGACGACGAGGTGGAAAAGGCGCTCATGGCGCTTCTGGGCGAGGCCGAATTGGGCCGTATGCTCGATATCGGAACCGGGACCGGGCGCATGCTGGAACTTCTGGGGCCTCGCGCGCGGCGCGGCGTCGGCATCGATCTTTCCCGCGAAATGCTCAACGTGGCGCGCGCCAATCTGGAGCGCGCCGGCCTCGATCATTGCCAGGTCCGGCTCGGCGACATGTACGGGTTGTCCGCCGCCGGCGACCGCTTCGATCTGGTGACCATCCACCAGGTGCTGCACTATGCGGATCAGCCGGGGCTGGTCATCGCCGAGGCGGCGCGCGTTCTGGCGCCGGGCGGACGCTTGGTGGTGGTGGATTTCGTGCGCCACGACGTGGAGGTCTTGCGGACCGAGCACGCCCATCGGCGTCTTGGCTTCGAAGACCAAGAAATCGCGGCATGGTGCCGGGCGGTGGCGCTGGAACCGGCCGCCCCGGTCTCCATCCCCGGCGATCCCTTGACGGTCAAGATCTGGCTGGCGGCGCGGCAACGTGACGCCACCGCTGCTTTGGACCAACAAGCGGATTAAGCCCATGGTACGGCAACCGAAATCAGGCAAGGCCCGGCCCCGGATATCCTTCGAGTTCTTCCCGCCCCGGACGGAAAAGATGGAAGAGACGCTATGGGCCGCGATCCGCCGTTTGGCGCCCCTGGCGCCCCGTTTCGTCTCGGTGACCTATGGCGCCGGCGGCAGCACGCGCGAACGCACCCATGCCACCGTGGTGCGGATCCTCAAGGAAACCGATCTCACCGCCGCCGCCCACCTCACCTGTGTCGGCGCCTCGCGCGTCGAAGTTCTGGAAGTGGCCCGCGAATACTGGGACGCCGGCATCCGTCATATCGTCGCCCTGCGCGGCGATGCGCCGGAGGGAGAGAGCGCCTACCTGCCCCACGCCGAGGGGTTCGCCTATGCCACTGACCTGGTGGCGGGGTTGATGTCGGTGGGCGATTTCGAGATTTCCGTCGCCGCCTATCCCGAAACCCACCCCGAGGCGGCCAGCCCCGAGGCCGATCTCGACAATCTCAAGCGCAAGATCGATGCCGGGGCAAGCCGCGCCATCACCCAGTTTTTCTTCGATGTGGATCACTATTTCCGGTTTCTCGACCGGGTCCGCGCGGCCGGGATCACCGTGCCCGTGGTCCCCGGAATCCTGCCGGTCACGAATTTCAAGCAGGTCCGGAAATTCTCCGCCCTTTGCGGCACCGAAGTGCCCGACTGGTTGGCCGATCTTTTCGAAGGGCTCGACGACGACGCGGAGACACGCAAGCTCATCGGGGCGTCGGTGGTGGCCGACCAGTGCCGCCTTTTGGCTGTCGGTGGGGTCGACGAGTTCCACTTCTACACCCTGAACCGCGCCGACCTGACCTACGCCATATCCCATATCCTGGGACTCAGGCCCAAAAGCCCGCCAAGCCCCGCACGGGCCGCGGGAGCCGGCTGAGCGGGCCCCGCCATGGCGGAGCGCGGAAAAGAGATCGCGGCCCTGCTGGCCCGGCGCATCCTGGTGCTGGACGGGGCCATGGGCACGATGATCCAGCGCCACGACCTCGACGAGGCCGATTTCCGGGGTGCGCGCTTCGGGGAATGGGAGCGGGACCTCAAGGGCAACAACGATCTTCTGACCCTGACCCAGCCCCAAATCATCAGCGAAATCCACCAGGAATTCCTCGCCGCCGGCGCCGATCTGATCGAGACCAACACCTTCAATTCGACCGCCATTTCCCAGGCCGATTACGGGATGGAGGGCCTGGTCCGTGAGTTGAACGAGGAAGCGGCCAAGCTAGCCCGCGCCGCGGCCGACGATTGGGCGGCGGCAACGCCCGACAAACCCCGTTTCGTCGCGGGCGTATTGGGCCCCACCAACCGCACGGCGACGATGTCGCCCGACGTCAACGATCCGGGTTTCCGCAACATCACCTTCGACCAACTGGTCACGGCTTACGGGGAGGCCGTCGACGGGCTGCTCGCCGGCGGCGTTGATCTGCTGATGATCGAGACTTCGTTCGATACCTTGAACGCCAAGGCGGCGATCTATGCCATCCTGGCGAGGTTCGAGGAATTGGGGCGCGCCACCCCGATCATCGTGTCGGGCACCATCACCGATGCCTCGGGCCGCACCTTATCGGGGCAGACGGCGGAGGCCTTCTGGTACTCCATCGCCCATGCCAGGCCGCTCGCCGTGGGATTCAACTGCGCCTTGGGCGCCGAGGGCCTGCGCGCCCATATTCAGACGCTGGCGCGGGTCGCCTCCACCCATACCTCGGTTCATCCCAACGCGGGCCTGCCCAACGCCTTCGGCGGATACGACGAAACCCCGGAGAAAATGGCCGCCGCAATCGGCGGATTCGCCCGTGAGGGCATCGTCAATATCGTCGGCGGGTGCTGCGGCACGACCCCGGCGCACATCGCCGCCATGGCCGAGGCGGTCGCCGGCCTGACCCCCAGGGCGATCCCCGAAGCTGCGACCGCGTGCCGCCTTTCCGGGCTCGAGCCGCTGGTCAGCGGCGGTCCCGCCGGCTTCATCAATATCGGCGAGCGCACCAACGTCTCCGGTTCGGCGCGCTTCGCTAAGCTCATCCGCGAGGGCGATTTCGACACCTCCCTCGAGGTCGCCCGCCAGCAGGTGGAGAACGGCGCCCAGGTGATCGACGTCAACATGGACGACGCCATGCTCGATTCCGAGGAGGCCATGACCCGATTCCTGCTCCTGGCGGCGGCCGAGCCGGATATCGCCCGGGTGCCGGTGATGGTCGACTCCTCGCAATGGCCGGTCATCCTGGCCGGGCTCAAGTGTCTCCAGGGCAAGGGCGTGGTGAACTCCATCAGCCTCAAGGAGGGGGAAGAGCCGTTCATCGCCCAGGCCCGGGAAATCCTTCGCTTCGGTGCCGCGGTGGTGGTCATGGCGTTCGACGAGGCGGGCCAGGCCGATAGCTTCGCGCGCAAGATTGAAATTTGCCGCCGCGCCTATGGCATCCTGACCGAGACCGTGGGCTTTCCCGCCGAGGACATCATCTTCGATCCCAATGTCTTTGCCGTCGCCACGGGCATGGAGGAGCACGCCAATTACGGCGTCGACTTCATCGAGGCGACCCGTGCCATCAAGGCGGAACTGACGGGCGCCCACGTGTCGGGCGGGGTGTCGAACCTGTCGTTTTCGTTCCGCGGCAACGATCCCCTGCGCCAGGCCATGAACGCGGTCTTTCTCTATCACACCGTCGCGGCGGGGATGGATTTCGGCATCCTCAACGCCGGCCAGTTGGCGGTCTACTCCGAGATCCCCGCCGACATCCGCGAACGGGTCGAGGACGTGGTGTTGAACCGGCGCACCGATGCCACCGAGCGGCTGCTCGAGGTGGCCGACCGGCTCCAGGGAAACACAAAGGCGCGGGTCGAGGATCTCTCCTGGCGCGAAGGCACGGCGGCCGAGCGCTTGGGCCACGGCCTGGTCAAGGGGGTCACCGATTTCATCGTCGAGGATACCGAAGAGGCGCGCCTCGAAGCCGACCACGCCATAGAGGTGATCGAGGGCCCCTTGATGGACGGCATGAACGTGGTCGGCGACCTGTTCGGATCGGGCCAGATGTTCCTGCCCCAGGTGGTGAAATCGGCGCGGGTCATGAAGCAGGCGGTGGCCCACCTGATCCCCTTCATCGAGGCCGAAAAAGCCGGCTCGGGCGGCGGTCCCAAGGGCCGGGTGGTGATGGCCACCGTCAAGGGCGACGTTCACGACATCGGCAAGAACATCGTCGGCGTCATCCTGCAGTGCAACAATTTCGAGGTCATCGACCTCGGTGTCATGGTCCCCTATGGGCGCATCTTCGAGGCCGCCCTTGAGCACCATGCCGACTTCATCGGCCTGTCGGGCCTGATCACGCCGTCGCTGCTGGAAATGGCGTCGGTGGCGGCGGAGATGGAGCGGGCGGGCATGGCGCTGCCGCTGTTGATCGGCGGCGCCACCACCTCCAAGGTGCACACGGCGGTGAAGATCGCGCCCAATTATTCGGGTCCGGTGATCCACGTGATCGATGCGTCCCGCGCCGTCGGCGTCGTCCAGAACCTGGTCTCGGACACGCGCAAAAGCGATTTCGTCTCCGGGGTGGCGGCGGAATACATTACCATTCGCGAAAATTTCGAGGCCGGTGACCGGGAAGGGCGGTTGCTGTCCCTGGCCGACGCGCGCGCCAATGGGGCCGAGATCGATTGGCAGAGCCATGCCCCCACCGTGCCCGCCTTCACCGGGATCAGGGCGTTCGCGGGCTACGACCTGGCCGAGCTCGCCCAGTGCATCGACTGGACGCCCTTCTTCCAGACCTGGGAATTGAAGGGCCGCTATCCGGCCATCTTGGACGACGCCAAGCAGGGCGAGGCGGCACGGTCGCTCTACGCCGACGCCAAGGACATGTTAGGGCTGATCATCGATGAGGGGTGGCTCGAGGCGCGCGGCGTCATCGGCTTGTGGCCCGCCAATGCCGTTGGCGACGATGTCGAGCTCTATACCGATGACAGCCGGACCAAACTCGCCGACACGGTCCATTTCCTGCGCCAGCAGATGAACAAGACCAAGGGAGCCAATCACTGCCTGGCCGATTTCGTCGCCCCCAAGGAGACCGGCCTCGATGATTTCATGGGCGCCTTCGCGGTGACGACGGGCCATGGCTGTACCGAGCGCGCGGCCGCTTTCGCCGACGCCAACGACGATTACCAATCGATCTTGCTCAAGGCGCTGGCCGACCGCCTGGCCGAGGCCTTTGCCGAGCGCCTGCACGAGCGCGTGCGCACCGAATTCTGGGGCTACGCGGCGGACGAGGCGCTTTCCAAGGAGGATCTCATCGCCGAGAAATACGCCGGCATCCGTCCGGCGCCGGGCTATCCCGCCTGTCCCGATCATTCCGAGAAGCCGGCGCTGTTCCAACTCCTGGCGGCGCACCAGAATGCCGGCATGACCCTGACCGATAA
>JAPUGG010000206.1 GCA_027292975.1 Alphaproteobacteria bacterium
GGAGCTCATCGGTTTTCAGGGCAGGCGCGGGCCGAAGCGCGATGCCACCGTATCGGGCGAGGGCCGCAACGCACCCTGGGGGCCGATGAGCCCCACCGCAGGCCGGGTGCTTTTGCGGCGTGGCGTTGTTGCGCATCTTTGCCGATGCCCGGCATCGCCATGCGAAGCGCGCCTAGCCACGGCGCAAAATCATCCCGGTCAAATGGTTCAATTTGGCCGGATAATGCTCTAAGCGCACCGTTGCGCGCGTTTTCCCCTCGCCGTATCTTGCGCGCCTGATTAAACCTTGCAGGTTACCCGACGCCGATGACCGACCTCAGCCATATCCGCAATTTCGCGATCATCGCCCATATCAATCACGGAAAGTCGACCCTGGCCGACCGGTTGATCGAGCAATGCGGCGGTCTTAGCGCGCGGGAACGGCGCGACCAGGTGCTCGATTCCATGGAGCTTGAGCGCGAACGCGGCATCACCATCAAGGCCCAGACCGTGCGGCTGACCTATCGGGCCAAGGACGGCGAGACCTACGAGTTCAACCTCATGGACACGCCCGGCCACGTGGATTTCAGCTACGAGGTCAGCCGTTCGCTGGCCGCCTGCGAGGGGTCCCTCCTGGTGGTGGACGCGAGCCAGGGGGTCGAGGCGCAGACCCTGGCCAACGCCTATCTGGCGATCGAGGCTGATCACGAGATCGTGCCGGTGCTCAACAAGATCGACCTGCCGGCGGCCGAGCCCGACCGCGTGCGGCACGAAATCGCCGCCGTCATCGGCTTGGACGCAGATACCGCCTTGGCGGTATCCGCCAAGACCGGGGAGGGGGTCGGGGACATTCTCGAAGCCCTGATCGAGCGCCTGCCGGCGCCCAAGGGCGAGGCGCAAGCGCCCTTGAAGGCGATGCTGGTCGATTCCTGGTACGACCCCTATCTCGGCGTCGTGGTGCTGGTGCGCGTCCTTGACGGGGAAATCAGCAAAGGCATGAAGATCCAGATGATGGGGACCGGCGCGGTCCGTCAGATCGACGAGGTCGGCGTGTTCACCCCCAAGCTGGTCAAGGTCGAGAAGCTGGGGCCGGGCTCCATCGGCTATATCGCCGCCTCCATCAAGACCATAAGCGATTGCCGGGTGGGCGACACCATCACCGAGCATCGCGCTCCCACCGCGCACGCCCTGCCGGGTTTCCGGCCGAGCCAACCGGTGGTTTTCTGCGGGTTGTTTCCCGCCGATGCCGACGATTTCGAGAAGCTGCGTGAATCCATCGCCAAGCTGGCGCTCAACGATTCCAGCTTCGAATACCTCATGGAGACCTCGGCGGCGCTGGGTTTAGGCTACCGCTGCGGCTTCTTGGGGCTGTTGCATCTCGAGATTATCCAGCAGCGGCTCGAGCGCGAATTCAACCTCGACCTGATCACGACCGCGCCCAGTGTCATCTACCGGGTCCATCTCAGCGACGGCGGGGAGATGGAGCTCCACAACCCCGCCGACATGCCCGATCCGGTGCGCATCACCGGCCTGGAGGAGCCGTGGATCCGCGCCACCATCATGGTGCCCGACGAATACCTGGGCTCGGTGCTGGCGCTGTGCCAGGATCGGCGCGGCGTGCAGCTCGACCTGACCTATGCCGGCGACCGCGCCATGGTGGTCTATGCACTGCCCTTGAACGAAGTGGTCTACGACTTCTACGACCGGCTCAAGTCGATCTCCCGCGGCTATGCCAGCTTCGACTACCAGATCGAGGACTATCGCCAAGGGGCGCTGGTCAAACTCGCCATCTTAGTCAATGGCGAGCCGGTCGATGCCCTTTCCATGGTGCTCCATGAGAGCCAGGCGGAGGCGCGCGGCCGGGCGCTCTGCCAGCGCCTGAAGGAGCTGATCCCGCGCCAGCTCTTCAAGGTGGCGATCCAGGCCGCCATCGGCGGCAAGATTATCGCCCGGGAAACCGTCTCGGCCCTGCGCAAGGATGTGACCGCGAAATGTTACGGCGGCGACATCACCCGCAAGCGCAAGCTCTTGGACAAGCAGAAGGCCGGCAAGAAACGCATGCGGGAGATCGGCAACGTGGAAATCCCGCAATCCGCCTTCATCGCCGCGCTCAGGACCGGCGAGGACTGATCCCTGGTGGGCGAAGGCATTTATTCAGAGCACTAACGGAGGGAGGCATCATGCAGATCAAGACCAAAGAGGCGGTCGCGCCCAAGACCCGGACGGTGGAACTGACCCAGGTCGATAACGTCAATTTCAAGATCGCGACGGAAAGCGGCTTCGACATCTATACCGACGAGGCGGTGGACAACCGCGGCGGCGGCACCGCGCCGCGGCCGCTGGAGACCGTCACCGCCGCGCTTGCCGCCTGTCAGTCGGTGCAGATCGTCCGCGTTGCCGATGCCATGCGTTTCAAGATGGAGGGGCTCGACGTGATCTGTTCGACCACCACCGGACGCATCCCGGGCATGGACGGCAACGATCCGGTGATGCGGTTCGGCGCCGCCACCATGGAAGTCTCGTTGGACACCGACGAACCGGAAAACCGCATCGCGCGCCTGAAGGCGCTGGCCGTGGACCGCTGCCCCATCAGCCAGTTATTCGAAGACGCGGGCGTCAATATCGAAATGACCTGGGTGGTGAGCCCGCTCAAATCCTGAGCCGCGGCCGGAGTGTGTTCTAGCCGTTGCGGCGGAATAGGTTTCGCCGCCGGCGTTTTTTCTTCGGTCCTCCCAGCCACAAGAGCACCGCGCCGGGCAGGCCGGTGATGGCCCATGCGGGCTGCACCAGAATCCATACGATGCCGGGGTCCCAAAGCCAGGGGGCGACATAGCGCTGGATACCGGCCTGGGACGCGTTGAGGCTGGCCCGGTGGATCATGTACCAGAGCCCGCCGAGGGTCACCGATTTGTACGTGCCGCTTGAAATCCACTGCATCAGCTCGACCCCTGCCGCCGCCAGGGCGGCAAGGATCAAGAGGGCGCCGATGATACGGGTAAACATGTTGCACTTTCCGCCGTTGCGGCGCGGCCCACCATCCCCGGTCGCGCCCGCATTCGCCGGACAGCTTAACGCCAGCGGGGAAACCGGCGCAAGCCGCGCCTGGTTCATCGAA
>JAPUGG010000207.1 GCA_027292975.1 Alphaproteobacteria bacterium
TGGGCTCGCGCACGGCTAAGAGCGTCCGCGGGACCAATAACGCCTGGCTCTCCGGTGATAGGTTTCCTGGATCGTCCATCATCGGCCGGCTGGACGCGCCGGTGCCGGTCATGTCCATGGCGAACACATCGAATCCGTGGAGCGCTAGGGCCTCCATCCAGCTATAGGGGGTATCCCCATCCTCACCCCCTTGGGGCGGGGCATATGGGAGATCGAACAACACGGTCGAGGGCCAGTACCCGCCATGGATCATCAGCACCACATTGGCTTCCGGTACCTTGCCGCCATGGGCGCCAAGGAGGGAGGACCGCACCTTTTCCCGGACGAACAATTGCGTCGCGTCGCCGGCGACGGCGGGCACGGCGGACACCTGGGCCACCAAACGATCGATGGTCAGGATTCCGCCTGGGGCCGTGCTCACCGATCGTCCCCGTGGGCACGGGCGGTGCGCGCCAGGAACGCGCGCAAGGTGCTAAGTTCGGTTTGCGTGGGCTGGGCGGTTTCGATCACCTCGTTGGCGAAGCGGAGGTCCCAGCCGGTGGCCGCGCGGATCTTCTCGCGGGTGACGCCGGGATGAATGGATGTCACCACCAGTTCCTTGCTGCCCGGCTCCGGGGCGAGGATACAGAGATCGGTGATCACCCGGGTCGGCCCCTTGCCCTTTATGCCGAGCTTTTCGCGCGCGTCGCCGCCATCGAGATAGCCCGCGGTGGTCAGGAAATCGATCTTGTCCACGAAGCTGCGCCGTCCCTGGTGCATGATGACGAACACCTCGCCCGCCTGATCGGCGATCTCCGGCGCGCCGCCAGCACCGGGCAGGCGCACCTTGGGCCGGTGGTAACTGCCGATCACCGTGGTGTTGATGTTGGCGAAGCGGTCGATCTGGGCGGCGCCGAGGAACCCCACGTCGATATGCCCGCCCTGGAGCCAGTAGCGGAAGATCTCATGGGTGGGAACCACGGTATCGGCGCTTTGGGCCAGTATCCCGTCGCCGATGGACAGCGGCAGGATATCGGGCTTCGCCCCGATGGGCCCGGATTCGTAGATCAGCACCACCTCGGGCGCATGGGTGAGCCGGGCCAGGTTGGCGGCCTGGGACGGCAGGCCGATGCCGACGAAACAGACCGTGCCGTCGCCCAGCATGCGCGCGGCGGCGACCGTCATCATCTCGTTGGTGGTGAAATCCGCCTCGCTCATGGGCCCGCCTCGCCGGCCCCCGCACCATCGATGGAGGCCCGGAATTCGGAGAAATCCGTGGTCCCCAGCACGTGGCGCTCGACCCATCGGGTGAAAACCTCGCGGTCCTTGGCGATGGCGTCCCAGGCAATGTAGAAGGGATTGTCGCGTTCGTAATAGCCGAGCGCGTAAGACGGATGCGCGCCGCCCGGCACCACCGCCACCGCATCGACCACCCAATGGGGAAGCACACAGGAGTTGGCCGGCGGGTCGAGTCGGTCGACGATTTCCTCGACCGTCACAATGGAACGCTCGGCACCCAGCACCGCCTCTTTCTGGAGCCCGACGATGCCGTGGATCAGCACGTTGCCCTGGCGGTCGGCCCGCTGGGCATGGATGATCCCGACGTCGGGCCGAATCGCCGGAACCGCGGCGAGCTCCTCGCCGGTGAAGGGACAGGTCACGGTGCGGATGCGGTCATTGAATTTGGCGAGGTCGTTGGCCTTGTATCCGCGCAGCACCGCAAACGGCAGGTTCGAGGCCCCGGCGACGAAGGCGTTAGCCATGCCGGCATGGCTGTGTTCCTCGATTTCGAGCGGCTGCGGCCAGTGGTTCTCGACGGCGTCCCTGAGCCGGTGGAGCGAACCGACGCCGGGATTGCCGCCCCAGGCGAAAACCACCTTGGCCGCGCATCCCATGCCGATCAACTGGTCGAAGATGAGATCCGGGGTCATCCGGATCAGGGTGAGGTCGCGCAAGCGCTGGCGGATCAATTCATGGCCCGCGCCAAAGGGAATGAGGTGGGTGAACCCCTCCAGGGTAACGGTGTCGCCATCATGGACGTGCGCCGCGACCGCGTCGCGCAAGCTGCAGAATTCCGCCATGGATAAGCCGAGCCTTCCTCACGCCTCCGGTTGCATGGAGGGCAAGACCATTGGTAGCGGATTGGACGGGGCGCGGGCAATGCCCTAAGAGCATTTTCCGCCCCGACCCTGTCAGGCGGCCAGAAAATCGGCCACCGCAGCGACGAACGCCTGGGGCTGCTCCAGGTTGGAAATATGGGCGGCGGGCGTTAGTTCCAAATAGCGCGACCCGGGGACGGTTTGGTGATCGGCGCGGATGCCTTGGGGCGGACAGGCCCCATCCTCTCTGCCGGCGATGAAAAGGGTCGGGCAGGCCAGCCTGCCCAGGCGCTTGTGCAGGTCGATCCCGCGGATGGCGCGGCCGGCGCCGGCGAACCCGGAGGGCGGCGTGGCTTCGATCACCGCGCGGACCCGGGCCACCTTCTGGGGAAATTCCGCGATGAAATCAGCCGTGAACCAGCGGGTGATGGAGAGCTCGGCGATGGCGGCCATGCCCTCGCTTTCGGCCAGCGCGATCCGCTGGTCCCAAAGGGCGGTGAATTGGGCGTCGGCCTGGCTCCGGGCATTGGCGATCACCAGTTTCTCGACGCGCCCGCGATGTTCGAGCCCCAGCACCAGGCCGATCATGCCGCCCAGCGATAGGCCGATGAAATGGCTGCGGGCGATGCCGAGTGCGTCCCACAGCCCGATCACGTCCCGGGCCAGCAGGTCCAGGCTGGTGGGATCGGTGCCGACGGCGCTCTTGCCATGGCCGCGCGTATCATACCGGAGCACCCGGTAGCCGGCGCCAAGGGCGGCCGCCTCGGCGTCCCAGAAGGTGTGATCGGCGGCGATGGAATGGGCGAGCGTCACCCAGGGGGCATCAATGGCCCCCGACGTCACGCAGTGGACTTCGATGCCGTTGACTGACAACTCCATGGCGGGGCCGCTCTCCACCCGTTTGATCGAGACGAAGCACCTAGTTAGCACCACCGGGCGACAAATGGATAGCGCCATTTCGGGGCCCTCTACGTACCCGCGCCCGGCCTCGTCGGCAATTAGCGACGGGCTCCCGATGACGCCGGCGGGCCGTCGCGGCATCCGTTGCATGCCCCGTCACCGTCAAAAAAATCCTTGCAATCCGGGAACCATCCACACCGGACATAAGGTTAATGGACCGGAACCCGTCGGAAGATCGACGGCTCCTTTGTGCTACCCTCGTGGCCGCCCGCCCATCCATCAGAGCGATTGAGGATGAATAGAAAGCAAAGGCCCGCAGCCGCGAAGACCCGCCAAAGGCCGGCCCCCAAAGCCGAAGCCCCGCTGCCTGCCCAGGCCAAACTGCAAACGGCCCTGATACATCACCAAGCCGGCCAATTGGCCGAAGCTAAGGCGATTTATACGGACATTCTTTCCGACGAGCGTGAAAACGTTGCCGCTCTGCACCTGCTGGGTGTGGTCAAGCTCCAGGATGGCGACGCGGCTGCTGCGGTCGAGCTCATCGGCAAGGCCATCGCCCTTAAGCCGGACTACGCCGAGGCGCACAACAACCTGGGGAATGCGCTTAAAGACCTGGAGAGGCCGGAGGAAGCCGTGGCCGCGTTCCGTAAGGCCGCGGAGTTGAAGCCGGACTACGCCGAGGCGCACAACAATCTCGGCAACATGCTCAAGATTCAAGGCAGGTTGGACGAAGCGATGGCGGCCTACCGCAAGGCCGTAGAGCTCAAGGCCGATTACGCGGAAGCCTTCTACAACCTCGCTCTCGTGCTGGTAGCGCAAGGTAATCCGGCGGATGCCGAGGCGGCGTACCTTAAGGCGCTGACGGTAAAACCCAATTTTACGGCCGCGTACAACGATCTGGGCAATACGCTCAAAGACTTGGGGCGGCTCGAAGACGCTGTGGCAGCCTTTCACAAAGCCATAGAGCAAAGGCCCCACTACGCCGAGGCGCACAACAATCTCGGCAATGCCCTCAAAGACCTGGGCAGGTTCGACCAAGCGATGGCGGCCTACCATAAGGCCTTGCAGTTCAAGCCCGACTACGCCATGGCCCACAACAATATCGGCGTTTTACTTATGAAGCGGGACGAACCGGTCGAAGCGGAGGCGGCCTACCGCAAGGCCCTGGAGCTCAAGCCCGACTACGTCATGGCGCTTAGCAATCTAGGTATGGCACTCAGAGACCAGGGGAGGCTCGAGGAAGCGGTGGCGGCCGTCCGCAAGGCCCTTGAGCTCGAGCCCGACTTCGCCGAGGCATACTGCAATCTCGGCACTGTGTTTGAAGACCAAGGCAGACTGACCGACGCCGAGGCGGCAGCCCGCAAAGCCCTGGAGCTCAAGCCCGATATCGCTGCAGCGCATAGCAATCTGGGCAATGCGTTCAGAGGCCAGGGCAAGCTGGTCGAAGCTGTGGCCTCGTACCATAAGGCCCTGGAACTCGATCCGGACTACGCCATGGGGCACAACAACCTAGCTAGTGCGCTCAAAGACCAGGGCAGGCTTGAAGAAGCCATGTCGGCTTACCGTAAGTCCCTGGAGCTGCAGCCCGAGCAGGCCGAGGTGCACAGCAACATGCTTTTTGTCATGAACTACGATGACCGGTTTTCGCAGCAAGACATCTTCACCGAAAGCCGGCGCTGGGAGGAGGCCCATGGGGCGCCCGAGGGCGGGGGAGGACGACGCCACGCCAACCTCCCGGACCCGGCGCGCCGGTTGCGCATCGGCTATGTCTCGCCCGACTTCCGCGAACATTCCGTGAGCTACTTCTCAGGACCGCTCCTAGAGGAACACGACCGCTCCCGGTTCGAGGTGTTCTGCTACGCCGAGGTCGCCAATCCCGGTGACGCGACGGCGCGATTCCGCAGCCTTGCGGACGGTTGGTATTCGACGGTGGGGGAGAAGGACGCGGCCATCGCGGAACGGGTTCAAGAGGACGGGATCGACATATTGGTCGACCTCGCCGGGCACACGGCCAACAATCGACTGCGAATGTTCGCCCATCGGCCCGCCCCGGTACAGGTGAGCTGGCTGGGCTATCCCAACACCACGGGCCTGTCGGCGATGGATTACCGGCTGACCGACGCCATCGCCGATCCCCAAGGGGCCGACGACGCCTTATACAGCGAGATCCTGGTGCGCCTGCCCGAGGGCTTCCTGTGCTACGGGCCCCCGGCCGACGCCCCGGAGGTTGCCGGCTTACCAGCCCTGGAAGGCGGACACGTCACCTTTGGTTCGTTCAACAATCTCCCCAAGGTGGCGCCCCGGGTGGTGGAGGTCTGGGCGCGGATTCTCGACGCCGTGGCGGGCTCCCGGTTGCTGATCAAGAGCGGGCCGCTGGCCGACGAGGAGACCCGGGCACGGTATCTCGAGATGTTCGCCGCCCATGGCACCGACACCGGGCGCATCGAGTTGCTGTCCCGGATCCCATCGAAGTCGGGGCATCTCGGGGCTTACGGGCGGGTTGACATCGGCCTCGATCCGTTCCCCTACAACGGCACCACCACCACCTGCGAGGCGCTCTGGATGGGCGTGCCGGTGATCACCCTCGCCGGTGACCGTCATTCGGGCCGGGTTGGGGCCGCCATCCTCACCCGGGTGGGACTTGGTGAGTTCATCACCGGGACCGAGGGGGCCTATGTGGCGGCCGCCGCGGAACTCGCCCATGACCTTGACCGGCTTGCGGACCTGCGCAATGCCCTGCGCGGGCGGCTCCAGGGATCGCCTCTGTGCGATTCTGCAGGGTTCGCCCGACA
>JAPUGG010000208.1 GCA_027292975.1 Alphaproteobacteria bacterium
GAAGGCCCATCGCTTTGCCCAGGTAATCCGCAATCCCTTGGAACTGCTTGACCATCTCTATAGCGTCTTCGGCCGGCAAGAGGCCGAAACGAAGCTCTTTCGGTTGTTCGGCTGCGATGGCCGCCGAGCCACCGAACGCCACAAGCGCTGCGATCAGCCACAGGCGCAGTAATGCGATCAAAGATTTCATTAGGTTGCCTCCCAGTTTTGCTTCCGGAGCCGATCCGGCGACCGCCCACACATGCAAGCCGCAGCCCCTGTCAACCCCACCCACGGGCATACGCCCATTGTGTACGGCATTGCACTTTTGTGCACAGCCACGTTTTTTTGTTGTCCAAATTTGAGCTTCGGCGGTCGGGCCTGTCAAGGATTATGTCCGGGGCATACCCCGGACTATGGATCGCCGTGCATTTTTCCGGTGGGCCTTGCATGGGTGTGGACATCGTCCCAGACAACGACCGCTAAAGCATTTTCCGTTTAGTTTGAACCAGACCGCTCCTCCACCCAGCCACCCCGATCACACTGTCGTCGGGTGGTCGGGTGGGGGAGTGGGCCGGAGCGATTCCATGTAAGTGGATTACGCTCTAGCAGCCTGGTAAGTGGATTACGCTCTAGCAGCCTGCTGGCCCCGAAGGGCGTCGAAAAACGCGATGATTTCGCGGTTGGCGAGGTCCGGCCGCTCGTAGTGGATGAAATGGCCGGCCTCCGCCACGGTGTCGAAACTGAGGTCCTCGAAATAGTCGGCGAGGCGGTCGGCCCATTCCACCTTCATCATCGGATCGTCTTCGCCCCACAGCATCCGCGTCGGGCCCTTGATCTTTCGCGCCGGCCCCGTCGGCGGGCCATCGCGCAGCAGGGCGAGATGGGTCGCGTTGAAACCGATGTACCAGTTGAAACCGCCCTGAAGGTTGCCGGGCTTCATGAAATTGTCGACCCAGGCCTCGATGTCGTCGGCGTCGAAGGCGTCCGGTGCGTACGCCCAGTGGCTCAGGAAATGGGCGAAATAAAGCCGGCAGGTCTCGCGGCTGTGGCCGACCATTTCCGCCGCCCAGGGGAGTTGGTGGAACGGGCGGTACCAGTTCTCGTTCACATGATCCGCATCGGACCGGCGCTTGCCGATGCCGGGATAGGGGCAGTCGAAAAAGAACAGCCCGGCCACCCGGTCGGGATATTTCTCGGCGAAGGCGCGGGTGATGTAGGAGCCGACGTCGTGGCTGACGATCCCGAACCGGCCCAGCCCGAGTCCCTCGGCAAGGGCGCTCAGGTCCTCGACCATGATCTCGAGGCCGTATCCTTCGGCAACCGGGAGATCGGGCTTCTCGGTGTCGCCGAAACCGCGCAGGTCGGGAACCACGACGTCGAAGTGTTCGGCCAGGGGCAGGATGTTCTTGCGCCAGGTTCGCCAGAACTCCGGCCACCCGTGCAGCAGCACCAGCGGCATGCCGGCGCCGTGGCGAACGTAGTGGATGCGGATCCCATTGGCGTCGATGTAACGGTGGTTCCAGTCCGGTTCGGTCATTTTGTCTTCCGTCGTGGTGCCCGCGCAGGAAGGAAGGGACGTCGACGCGGACCGGCGTTTCCGGTCGGCGCGCGATGTCCCGTCCGTCCCCGTCCCGTTCGGGGAGCAAAACAGGTTCGAAGGCGTCTCCTTATCAAACCTTTTCCCGGGCGTGCCCCACCGGGGCTCCCGGGCGAGGGTCCACGGGAAGCCCTTGGGCGATGCCCATCATCTCCTCGAAAAGCGCCGCCGAGCCCAGCAGGGCGGCCTCGCCGCGCGGCGCGCCGACCAACTGCAGGCCGACCGGCAGCCCATCGGCGGTGAAGCCACAGGGGACGCTGATGGCGGGACAAGACGTGATGGTGATGGCGTAGGCGATGGCGTACCAGTCGAAGTAGGTGTCGAGGGTGTGGCCCTCGACCTCGGTGACATGGCGAATATCGACGTCGAACGGGGGCACGATGGTGGCGGGGGAAATCAGCAGGTCGTAAGTTTCGAAGAACTCCGCCACCCGGTAATACAGGGCGCCGCGCGCCCGCTCCGCCCGGCCCAGGTCGTCCGCCGTCAGTTTCAGGCCCTGTTCGATGTTCCATACGACTTCCGGCTTCATGACGTCGCGGTGACCGTCGAGAAGCGGGGCGAGATCGGAAACAAGCTGGTACGCCCTCAGCACATGGAAGATGGCGCGCGCGTCACTCAGGTCCGGGCACGCCTCCTCGACATCGGCACCGAGCTCCGAGAAGCGGGCGGCGGCGGCGGCGCATACCTCCGCCACCTCGTTTGCCACCGGGACGATCCCGCCAAGGTCCGGGCTGTAGGCGATACGCTTGGGTGCCTCCGGGCTTTCCACCGCGTCCATGAACGGCCGCCCGGGGGCCGGCAGGGAAATCGGATCGGCCGGATGGGCCCCGACCTGGGCATCGAGCATCAGGGCCGCGTCGGCGACGGTTCGTGCCATCGGCCCCTCGACCCAGAGGTTGTCGTACGGCGCCCGGAGCGGTCCGCGGGCGACCCGGCCCGGCGCCGGCCTGAGGCCGACGACCGAGCAGAAAGCGGCCGGCGTGCGCAGGCTGCAGCCCAGGTCCGACCCCGTCGCCAGCCAGACCTGGCCGGTGGCCAAGGCAACGGCCGCCCCTCCGGAAGACCCTCCGCAGGTCATCGCCGTGTTCCACGGATTGCGCGTTTTGCCGAAGACCTCGTTGAAGGTGTTGGCGCCGTGGCCGAATTCCGGTGTGTTCGACTTGGCCAGGACGATGGCGCCATTGTCCTCCAGGGTCTCAACCACGATGTCGGATCGCTCGGGCACATGATCGGCGAAAATGGGCGAGCCGTACGTGGTGCGTACGCCGGCCACGTCCTTCAGGTCCTTGACGGCGATGGGCAGGCCGGCGAGCAAAGAAACCTCCGTCTGCGCTGCCGCGCCGGCCCCCGTCAATCTTTTGGCGTGCTCACGGGCGCGTTCGATGCACAGGGTCGGCAGGGCGTTGACTTGGCCGTCGGTCGCCTCGATCCGGGCGACGGCGGCATCGATCATCTCCAGGGGCGACACCTTGCCCCGGCGCAGCAGATCGACGGCCGCGCACGCGGTCAGCCTTGTCAATTCGCTCACTTGGCTCCCCCCCGTCGGCCCGGCGCGTTCCCCGCCATGGCGTCACCGGCCCGGCCGGCCCTCACCCATGGACGCCCGGCGGACGATTTTCGGCCCGGCATACTGGACGCGGGCGTGAAGAAATGCCAATGCATGAAATGATAAACATTGGTAAACCTAGAAGGGCAGGTTGGGGACAGGGGACACGGGAGGACTGGCCGAGATGTTGAAAGGAAATTCCGCCGCGCTCCCCGTGGGCGGCGGCTGGCTGACCAAGTAATACCAATGTTCAATAATATTGAGCCGTTTCATGGGAAATCGCCTGAATGACGAGGTCGCGATCGTTACCGCGCCGGCTCGGCCGGCCCGGGAGGGCTTGTGACCCTAGCGGACGACCACGATGACGACGATTCCCGCGACCAGGACCAGCGACCATAAGAGGCGCGCGCCGATGTCCGCTTCCTTGAGATACGCGACGCTGAGGATGACAGACAGCGGGACCGACACCAGGCGCACCGAGGTGACGGCGGCGACGTTCCCTCCCAGTTGGTAGGCAGTGAGGATCAAATAGTACGATACGTAAGACAAAAGCCCCGCCGCGAAATACAGTACGGGCGTGTGCCGCCAGCCCCCGAACAGGTGCATGCACCGCGACCTTCCCAGCGGTTTCGTCACCATGAAATAGATGGCGCAGCACGGGACGAGCAGAACGTAGGTCCACAACAGGAATGCCATGGGCTCGACCGTTCGCATGGCTGCGGAGTCCGCGAGCGAATAGACCCCCGAGCCCGCCATCGCCACCACCGCCATCGCCAGAACCGCCGGTTGGTGAAATATCGGGGCGCCGCGGCGGTACTGGAGGAAGAACGCGCCGATCAGCACGAGCGCAATTCCACCCAACATGGGTACCGGGTAGCGGTGGCCGAGAAACAGGAACCCCATGACGACGACAGCCAGCGGCGATGATCGGATGATGGGATAATAGACCGAAACATCGCCGCGCTTGATGGTCGCCATCGTGGCCAGGTAGTACAGGAAAAGCCCGAGGCATGAAAACAGGACCAGCGGCCACACCGGGGCCACCGACCACGGGTCGACGCCAAGAAGGACGGCGTGGATGCCCGCAAACACCACCCACAGCATGGTGATCGCGAGATAGGCCGCTTCCGGGAAGGTGTTGCCCTTGATCAGAATCTCCCTGAGTGGATGCAGAACGGCGGAGACGAAGACAAGGCCGGCAATGGTCAGGTCCATGATTTCGCCACTCCAGCTCCCGGGAACGATCGCGCCGGGCGGTCGGTTTCCCCCGCCGATGGCACCGCCGCAGCGCCGTTGCCGGGCAAGTGCCGGCGCGGGAATGGCAGCCCCGACGCTAATGTGGCTGCCGCGAGATGCCGTTCAGGCGGTCCGTGGCAGCCAAGGTCATCAAAAACGATATCTTAACAGATCAAATAATTTTAGTTGTCCTCAGGGAATTGCCTTGTGACAATTACAAGTCACAAAATGTCCTCCGGCATTGACGCTTCACCGCAGGGGCGTCGCCTGGTCAGGCCGGCCACGGCCAGCGGCGGGGGCGAACACGACAAAGAACGAAGGATGGGATCATGCCACGGACCGGGCGCGCGGCGGTGTACGAGAAACCCAACACCCCTTTCGTCTTGAAGGACTATCCCTTGCGGCCGGTGAGGACCGGCGAGGTTCTGGTCCGCATCACCATGGCGACCATCTGCCGGTCGGACATCCACTCTTGGGAAGGCAAACGCCCCAACCCCTGTCCCGGAATCCTCGGGCACGAAATCATCGGCGTGATTGAAGAAATTGGTGAGGGGATCGAGAAGGACATGCGCGGCCAGCCCCTCGGCCTCGGCGAGCGCATCACTTGGACCGAATATTTTTTCGACGGCCAGTCCTATTACCGCGACATCCTCGATATGCCGCAGAAATCCGGTGGCATCCGCAAGTACGGCCACGACCTCGCCGACACGGATCCCCACTTTCTCGGCGGGTTCGCCGAATACTGTTATATCATGCCGGGCACGGGAATCCTGAAACTTCCGGACGAGCTGAGCGACGAGGAGGCGACGCCCCTCAACTGCGGTGTGTCAACCATGATCTCCGTGACCGAGGCGGCAGAAATAGGCATGGGGGAAACCGTGGTCATCCAGGGCCTCGGCCTTCTCGGCCTCTACGGATGCGCGATGGCCAAGGCCCGCGGGGCGCGTCTTGTGGTCGGCCTGGATGCGGTGGAGAGCCGTCTCGGGGTGGCGGCGAAGTTCGGCGCCGACGTGACTATCGATGTCGGGAAATTAAGTGAGGACGACGTCGTCGAGGCCGTGCGGTCGCTGTGCCCGCCGGACGGTGCCGACGCGGTGATCGAGGTCTGCGGGGTGCCGGACGTCATACCCGCCGGGCTCCGGATACTCCGGACAGGCGGGCGTTATGTCCTGGGCGGCTTGGTCACTCCGGACGCCAATGTGACCATTGACGCCAATGTGTTGGTCAAGCGATGGATCACGATGCGCGGCATCCACAACTACCACCCCCGGCATCTAATCCAAGCCCTCGACTTCGTCATGACGAACCGTGGCCGTTTCCCGTTCAAGGAGATCGTCGATTCGAAATTTGCGCTCGAAGACTTGGACGAGGCCTTCAGGAAGGCCTCGGGCCGAAGCGTGCTCAGGGCGGCAATCATTCCGTAGGACGGGGTCTGAATCCGTGGATTGCCGTATGCCGTCGTGTCTATGCCGTTCCGTTGAGGCGCGATTTCTATGGACCGCCTGGGTGCCGATTAGTGAGAGGGGCCCATGATGACCGCTAACATGAATTTCGTGCCCAAGCGCCTGTACATTGGCGGCGAGTGGGTGCCAGGCATCAGGGGCGAAACGTTTGAATCCATCAACCCATCCAACTCGGAGACGTTGGGCGAGGTACCCTGCGCCGGCGTGAAGAATGTGGACCAGGCGGTCAAGGCCGCCAAAAATGCGTTCCCGGAAAGGAGTCGCATGCCTCTCAAGGCGCGGGCCTGGTGCCGCGCCCGGATGGCGAGGCCCGCCCGCGAGGCGGTTTCAGCCGCCTGCTACGAGGGTACGCAAATCACTGGTTTTCGGTACACACACCTTCTGAATCCCGTAATCCAACGAATGTCCGCTTCGGGTCCAGGCTGTGTGAAAACTATTTTCGAGGCCCGAGCGCGCAACATTGATTCGCGTAATTGCCGTCGCAGGCAATAATGGTTCACGCGTCCGAAATTGCCGAGTGTATATGTTGCGCCGACGCTCTTCCGACCCGCGTTTTTACACAGCCTAGGTCATTAACGGACATAAACGTCAGTGATGAAAAAGGTCCGCTTTCGGGGGTAAAGCGGACATGATCCGGCCATCGGCCACCGCCTGCATACTCAAAATAATGTGGTCCGCGAGCTGGTCGGCGGTAACGTCCATGCCACTCGCCCGGAAATGCCTGGCCGTGACCTTGCGTATGAGCGTAATCATTCCGGTCATTGAACCATCCTCGGAGCCGGTTGCGTCGGAGCCGGTGGCGTGGGGTCTTCATCGTCCGGGTGATACGGTGTTTTTAGGGCTTCCA
>JAPUGG010000209.1 GCA_027292975.1 Alphaproteobacteria bacterium
GCAATGGATGCTTCGGCAATCGGCGATGTCGCCAAGAATGTAGAGCGGATCGGCCATATGGATATCCCGGGCGGCGGGCAGGTCACGGTGCATGGTGACCTAGCCTTCGTCGGCCATATCGATCCGCCGGCGGGGACCTCCATCATCGATATTTCCGATATCGAAAACCCCAAGCTCTTGAGCCGTCTTGAGATCGAGCGGGGCAACCATTCCCATAAGGTGCGGGTGCATGGCGACGTGATGCTCATCAACAATGAGAACCACACCCGCCATCTCAGGGCCGCGGGCCAGCAATTGCCCGCCGCCCGGGAGCGTCTGACCGCCGAGCTCGGCCGTGAACCTAGCGACACGGAACTGGCTGCCGTCTTCAATTACAAACCGGAAGACATTCCAGCCATGCAGCGCGCGGCGGAGGTGGAATATGATTCCGGGGGCTTGCGCATCTTCGATATTTCCGATCCCGCCAACCCACGCGAGACGGCATTTTATAAAACCTTCGGCAATGGCTTGCACCGTTTCGATTTCGACGGCACCTATGCCTATCTCTCCACTGGCATGGAGGGGTATGCGCGCAATATCGTCGTCATTCTCGATCTGTCCGATCCGGCCAATCCCCAGGAAGTGTCGCGTTGGTGGCTGCCGGGTCAGTGGGTCGCTGGTGGCGAGACGCCGGAAAGCGAACTGCGTTTCGAATGCCATCACCCGCTGCGCTTCGGTGATCGGCTCTATGTCAGCTACCACGCGGCGGGCATGGTGATCCTGGATATCACCGACATCACCAAGCCGCGCATGCTGAGCCGTTACAACTACCACCCGCCGTTCCGCCCCAGCACCCACACCTATGCCCGCATGCCCTTCCCCTTGGACGGCAAGGATATCGCCGTGGTGGTGGACGAACAGCCGGGCCGGCCGCGCGAGGGCCAGGTGCCGGCCTTCATGTGGCTGTTCGACGTCAGCGACGAGACCGACCCCCAGCCGCTGTCGTCCTATACGGTGCTGGAGGAGGCGACGCCCCACCGGCTTGGCGATCTCAGCCCGCGCATTGCCCGCTTCGGGGCCCATCAATGCCACGAACGCATGACCGATAGCCTGGTTTATATCGCCTGGTTCCGGGGCGGCCTCAGGGTGGTGGATATCGCCGATCCCTCGAAACCCGAGGAGGTCGGCTATTTCATTCCCCAACCGATGCCGGGAACCGAGACCGTGCAGTCCAATGACGTGTTCGTCGATGAGGCCGGCCGGATTTTTCTGATCGACCGATTCAAGGGCCTCGAAATCCTGAAATACACAGGCCCCGCCGGCCAGCAAGCGCCGTCTTAAGCTTGATTTCGCTTTATTAAGGACGAGGTCGTGGACTCATTAAACACCTCCCCTTGCCCTCCGTAACGATCATCAAACCGCGCCATCATCACCCGGCGCCTGCCGCCCGGCACACCAAAAAGCGGGCCCCGTTGGGGGCCCGCCCATGGAATCAGGTCGTGAGGTTATCAAACCTTGCAGTCGACCAATTTGGCTTCCTCGCCGCTGCCGGGATAGGTGATCTTGCAGGTCATGCCCGGCTTGATGTTCTTGCGGACATCGTCCTTGCCGCCGATTTTGACCCGGGTGCGCCGGCCCGAAATCTTGGCCTTGCTCTTCTTGCCGTCGACCGTGAAGTACAACCTGCGGCCACCCCTTTTCACCGCGGTGACCTTGCCCGTCACCGTCTTCATCTTGGCGATGGGACCGGCGATCTTGAGCCAGTGCTGGCCCCAGACCCTGTGGACCGAGCTTGTACTCTGCATCAGATCCGAGATGCCGAAGGCCAGCTTCTTGCCCTTGATCTCATTGGGGAAAGCGTGGAAGCCATATTTCTGCAGGTCCTTGTGCACCGGCGCCGACTGCACCGAGTACCACTGGGAAACCTGTCCCTCCAGGCTGAGATACCAATTGAGATAGATCTTGGCGGTGTAGAGCTGGGGCGTGCCCTTGACGATGCCGAGTTCGGTCACCGTCGACGGCACCGGTTCCGGGCAATGCCAGGTTAGCGGCGCGCCCTTGTCCACATAGCTCTTGGTCCGGGCCGGAGAGCCCGGCAGCGAGGCATCGAACTCGCCGACAATGGCCAGCGCCATCAAGGCGCTCAGGCCCTCCTTGCGGACCTGGGGCTTGACCTTGCCGAACAGGTCATTCATGTAATTCAGCGCCCATTGCTCACCCTTGACGCCGCCGAGCTGCTCGAGCCAAATATGGGGGCGGTTGGCGATGGCGAGCTTGCCATTGTGCCAACGGGTGTCCTTGATGATGTCTTCCCAGGTCTTGGGCATGTCCTTCTTCTTCCACTTCTTATTGTTGATCACCATGCAGAAGTGGCGCAGTCGCTGGGCCGCCCAGAGCCCGTCCTTGTCGTTCCACTGGGCCGCGTTGTTGAAGGTCGGGAGGTCCCTGAGGTTGACCAGGAGCCCCGCCTTCTTGTAATCGGCGTGGCTGCCGGTGAAGTTGGTGATGATATCGGTGACGATGCGGCCTTCCTTGAAGGAAATGAGCGTTTTCACCACCCGGGCGTGATAGCTGGACCGGGTGTAGGAGAATTTGATCCAGGGATAGCGTTCCCGGAACGGGCGGGTGAACTTGCGGAAGATTTTGGGCTCGAAACCGGTGGAGATCACCCTGAGCGTGCCCTCCTTCTTCGATTTCTTGACCCACGAATTGGGAATCTTGAGCTCCTGTTCAATGCCTTTCAAGACGCTGGCATCGAGCTTCAGATCCTTCAGCATTGTCCGGGTTGTCTTGGGCAGCTCGGCCGAAAATCCCGGCGCCGAAAGCCCGATTATCGCCGCCACCGCGGCACCAGAACCCAATAAGCGAACCGCTGATCTCATGGTCATGATGTTCTCCCTGTCCAACATGTAGCGGACCTGTTGTTCCATTGCGCCTAAATCTTGATCCGCAGGGCCCTAGTGGGGCCGTTTTGTTTCAATATCAATAAATTGGCCTAATCCTCAAACCCTGGCAACCCTAAACGCCGAACCGGACCGCCATGCTTCCATCAAAGCCTAAGCCGAGAGGCTTTTGCCCATGAGGGACCGAAACTGCTAGAATCTAAAAATTGCACCTATCACGGTTTCATGGCCCTTGGCAGAGTAGGCACATGACGGTAGATACACTCAGAACGCGTTTGACGGGCCTTAGGATTCCTGCATTTCAGGCCATCAACCTTTGGCATTGGCTGGTTCTTGTCCTGGTGATGTTTGTCGTCATCGCGCCGGTGACGCTGCTGGTCTTCGGTAGTTTCAGCGCGGAAAAACTGCCCTCGGACTTCACCCTTGATTCCCTGACCATCGAGAATTACCTCGATGTGTGGTGGGAATCGGGGATCGAGGGGGTACTCTACAATACCGTGGTCTACACCACGGGAGCCACCGTTCTGGGGATCACGCTGGCGGTAAGCCTGGCGTGGATGGTGGAGCGCAGCAACCTTCCCTATAAGATCTGGGTCTATGCCGGCGTGATCCTGACCCTTGCCATGCCGGGGCTTTTGCAATCCATGGCCTGGGTGTTGCTCCTCAGTCCACGGTCCGGGTTCATCAACCTCCAACTGATGGATCTCTTCGGCCTCGAATCCGCGCCCCTTAACATCTATTCCCTCGGCGGCATGATCTTCATCGAGGGTTTACGGCTTGTGCCAACCGCATTTTTGATGCTGGTGCCGCTGTTGCGCGCGATGGACCCCGCCCTGGAAGAGGCGGCGGCGACATCGGGGGCGCATCCGGCCTCCACGCTCCGCAAAGTCACCTTGAAGCTAATGATCCCGGGGTTGATGGCGGTGGTGATCTACCAGGCCATGTCGGCGTTGGAGACCTTCGAGGTCCCGGGCATCCTCGGCATGCCGGCGGGCATCTATGTGTTCAGCACCAAGATCTACGCCATCCTCAGCAGCGCCTCGGGCATTCCCAATTATGGCGAGGCCAGCGCTTTATCCATGGCCTATCTGGTAGTCGCGGTGGGGGCCATCGCGCTTTATACCCGGGTCATCAGCCGGTCCGAGCGTTACATGATCATCACCGGCAAAGGCTATCGTCCGCGGACCTTAGATCTGGGTGTGTGGCGCTGGCCGGCCTTTGCCTCGGTGGTGGCCTATTTGGTGCTGTCGGTGGTCCTGCCCCTGATCGTGCTGATCTATATTTCGGTCATACCGTACCTTCAGCAGCCCACCGCGGAAACCCTGAAGACTTTGACCCTGGACAATTACCGCTTCCTGTTCGAGGCCGACATGGTCGGTATCGCCCTGAAGAACACCGTCATCGTCACCATTGCCGCATCCACCGGCACGGTGCTGGTCTCGTTCTTCATCTCCCTGATCGTCGTGCGCAGCAAATTCTGGGGGCGGAAGCTTCTCGACCAGTTGGCCTTCGTGCCTCACGCCATCCCCGGCATCGTCATGGGGTTGGCGTTGCTGTGGCTGTTTATCCAGATCGACAAGGGCGGCCTTCACCTCGCCGGCTCGATCTGGGCCATCACCCTGGGCTTCATCATCGCCTTCATGGCCTACGGCACCCGCGCCATGAATGCCGCCATCATGCAAATCCACAAGGACCTGGAAGAGGCCGCCTATGTCAGTGGCGCCGTCCATTGGCGCACCATGTGGCGGATCTTCTACCCCTTGATGATCCCCACCTTCGTTGGCGTCTGGGTGTGGACCATGCTGCACGCGGTCCGGCTCACCAGCCTGCCCCTGATCCTCTATGAGGGCCCGCAGAACCAAGTGCTGTCGGTCATCATCTGGAACATGTGGGACGAAGGGAACCTCGGCGCCGTCGGGGCCATCGGCGCGCCCATGGTCGTGGCGCTGTTCATCGTCACCGTCGGGCTCCGGGTGATCGGGTTCGGGGATGACAGGAAGATCCAAAAAGCCGGCAAATAGAGCA
>JAPUGG010000021.1 GCA_027292975.1 Alphaproteobacteria bacterium
GCCTTGACGCCCCACAGAAGGTCGAGACGGCCCTGATCGCCATCCGAGAATGATTCGTGTTTCATTAAACACCTTATACTCTCGGGATCGGCCCGACCGTCTGGGCCAAGAGCTATTCGCCTTCACGTCCCGTTGCAGGACGCAAGAGAGGATATAGGAAGCGGGTTCTCAAATTCAATCACTTTTTTGGGGGCGGCACGCTTTGAACCCAAAAAGCGCACTATTCCTCACTTTTTTGCGCCCCCTCTGCGCACGTTCATGTCGCATCCATGTTGCATGGAGTAGCGGGGAGAATGTGGGAACCGTTGAAAAATAAGGGAAAAGTTATGTGACAAATTGCAGTATGGTGTGACAAGAAAAAGGCCCCGGAAGGGGCCTAAGTCCTTGAAAAGTATGGTGCCCAGGGGCGGAATCGAACCACCGACACGCGGATTTTCAGTCCGCTGCTCTACCAACTGAGCTACCTGGGCACCGGGGTAGCCGGACCGGCCCGCGGGGGCGGTTATAGGGGCAATCGGCGCGGCTGTAAAGCGCCCCACCGGGGCCGCGGGGGGGGGGCCAGGCCGGGGGTTAGGACGGGTCCTCACCGCTCTCTGGGCCACCCTCCTCCCCGGTCTCCTCGCCGCCGTCAGGCGGCTCCTCGGCGGGGATCCGGTAGCCTCCGCGGAGCCAGCGGCCGAGGTCCAGATCGGCGCAGCGTTTGGAGCAGAACGGCCGGGTGGCGATGGCGACGGCGGCGCCGCAGATGGGGCATTTCTTGCCCCGTCCGGCGGCCCTGAATTCCCTCACCTCGGCGCCTTTCCCGGGCCGGGGCGGGGCGCCGTCATCCCTGTCGCCGGCCATCGGCCGATCCTAGTGCACTATGGGGCGCCCTGGAACCGGTCATCTCGCATCGCCGGCCGACGGCCGGACATCACCCGCCGGCCTCTTCCAAGCGCTCCTTGAGCGGTCCATCGCCCCGCCGCCGGGCCAGTTCCACCAGGCCGAGCGCCGATATTCCACCGGCGCGGATGAAGGCGGGGTCGTCGCCCAGGCCCTCCATGAGCGCGCCCAGCACAAGGTCCCGGTCGGCCTCGTCGTCCATATGGATGAAGTCAATCACGGTAATGCCGCCGAGAGAGCGCAGACGAAGCTGGCGCGGAATCTCGGCAGCCGCCTCCAGGTTGGTCGCACGCACGGTATCGGCGTGGCTGGTGCGCCCGACGTTGCGCCCGGTATTGACGTCGATGGCGGTCAGCGCCTGGGTTTCCTCGATGATCAGGCTGCCGCCACAGGGCAGGACGACCTGGGGTTCCAGGGCGCCGGCGATATCGTCAGCCACCCCCAATGCCTCGAACATCGGAGACGCCTCGTCCCAAAGCTCGATGCGCGTGCCGAGGTCCGGGAGATGGGAATCGCAGAAAGCCTGGGCGTCGGCCTCGGCGTGGCGGTCATCGACTAAAATGCGCCTGAGCCCGTCATGGGCATGATCGCTGAGCACCTGGCCGAGCCCGCGGGTGACGCCGTAAAGGACATGGGGCGGAGACGCCGCGAGCCGCTCCTCTTGGATCGACGCCCAGAGCCCGCGCAGCCGGGCGGCGTCTTCCCCGAGGGCCTGGGCGCCCGCATGGCGGGCGGCGGTGCGCAGGATGAAGCCCTCGCCGGGCTTAGCGATTTCGGCCATGACCCGCTCCAGGGCGGCGCGCTGGTCGGGCTCATTGATCCTGCGGGAAATGGCGATCCGCGATTGGAAGGGGGTCAGCACCAGGGTGCGGCCGGCCAGGGCGACGTTGCGCGTCAACCCCGCGCCCTTGCCAGCTTGGGCGCTCTTGGTCACCTGCACCAGGACCTCGTCGCCCTCATGGACCGGGGCGAGGCCGCCGGGCTCGGAATCCCCGCCGTCGCTTTCGCCGCGCCGCGGCCCCTCATCGCTCTCGCCGCGCGGGGGAAGTAGGGACAGGAAACCGGCGCGCTCGGCGCCGATATCCACGAACGCCGCCTCCAACCCGGGGAGCACCGCCTTGACGCGGCCCAGGGCGATGGTCCCGACCGTGCCGGGCGCGCCGGGCCCGGCGATGATGAGGCCGACCAGCCGGCCCTCTTGGCGCAGCGCGATGCGCGCTTGGCCACCGCTTATCGTCGAGAGAATCTCGTCGATCATGGCCCCTCTCCTCGGCCACCGGCGGCCCGGCCCAAGCCCTCCAAAAGCCGCTCGGTCTCGAACAGGGGCAATCCCACCACGTTGGAATACGACCCCCTGAGGAAGCGCACGAACACCGCGGCCCGGCCCTGAATGGCGTAGCCGCCGGCCTTGCCCTGCCACTCCCCGGTCTCGATATAGCGCTCGATTTCCGCCGCCGCCAAGCGCTTGAAACCCACAATGGTGATGCAGGTTCGGCTCACAGCGGCCCCATGGGGCGTGAGCACGGCGATCCCGCCGATCACCCGGTGCCGCCGGCCGGAAAGCAGCGCCAGGCAGTCCCGCGCGGTTTTTTCATCCGCGGCCTTGGGCAGGATACGGCGCCCGCAGGCGACCACCGTGTCGGCACCAAGCACGATCGCACCCGCGGCTTCCGGCAGGCGGGCGACGCTCATGGCCTTTTCCCGCGCCAGACGCAGGGCATGGGCCTCGGGCAATTCTCCCTTGGCGGGCGTTTCATCGATACCCGGGTTCAGGATAAGGTCGGGGATGCGGCCGATCTGGGCCAGAAGATCGCGGCGGCGCGGCGACAGCGAAGCAAGGACGAATAGGGATGCCCCGGGCATGGCGCAACCGTCTTGACGTTATTTGAAGCGGAATATAATCCGGCCCTTGGTGAGGTCGTAGGGGGTCATTTCCACATTGACCTGGTCACCGACGAGAACCCGGATGCGGTGCTTGCGCATCTTGCCCGAGGTATAGGCCAGGATTTCATGATCGTTCTCGAGCTTGACTCGGAACATGGCGTTGGGAAGGAGTTCGGTGACTTCACCAGCGAACTCGATCGCATCGTCTGCTTTGACCATTGTTTCTCCATGAATTGCTTGAAGTTGCAGGGACAATGGGGGGCGAGGGCCCAAGCGTCAAGCCATTAACGCTAGCCCGACGGCGGGAGATTGAGGCGTATGGTGATAGACAGGGCATGGGCGTCGAGCCCTTCGGCTTGCGCCAAGGTCACCGCGGCGGGGCCGATGGCGGCGAGCGAATCGGCGTCACAGGCTATGATCGAGGTGCGCTTGACGAAATCCAGAACCGACAGGCCCGAGGAAAAGCGCGCGGTCCGGCCGGTGGGCAGGACATGATTGGCACCGGCGACGTAATCGCCCACCGCCTCCGGCGTGAAGCGGCCCATGAAGATGGCGCCGGCATTGTTCACCTTCTCGGCCAGGGCTTCCGGGTCGGCCACCGCCAGCTCAAGATGCTCGGGCGCGAGCGCATCGACCAGGGCCGGCACCTGGCCTAAGTCATCGACAACGATCACGGCACCGTTGGCGGCCCAGCTGGCGCCGGCGATCGAAGCCCTTGGCAGGGTCTTGAGGCGCGCCTCCACGGCCGCCTCGACCCGGCCGGCGAAAGCCTCGTCATCGGTGATCAAGATGGACTGCGCCGCTTCATCGTGTTCGGCCTGGGCCAGCAGATCGACGGCGATCCAGTCGGCATCGTTGGCGCCGTCGGCCACCACCAGAATCTCCGATGGTCCGGCGATCATGTCGATGCCGACGGTTCCGAAGACCTGGCGCTTGGCCGCCGCCACCCAGGCATTTCCCGGTCCGACAATCTTATCGACGGCGGCAATGGTGGCGGTGCCGAAAGCGAGCGCGCCGATCGCCTGGGCGCCGCCGATGCGGTAGGCCTCGGTCACGCCGGCCCGGCGCGCGGCCGCCAACACCAGGGGGTGGATCTCACCATTGGGTGCCGGAACCACCATGACGATGCGCTTAACCCCGGCGATCCGCGCCGGGATCACGTTCATCAGCACCGAGGACGGATAGGCCGCTTGGCCGCCCGGCACGTAAACGCCGACCGCCGCCACCGGGCGCCAGCGCCATCCCAGCCTGACCCCGGCGCCATCGGAATAATTCTCGTCCTTGGGCATTTGGCGCAAGTGGTAGGCCTCGATGCGGGCGGCCGCCACGCCCAGAGCCGCCAACGCCGCGTCCGGGCAGGCCTCTTCCGCCGCCGCCATCTCGTGGTCGGTGATGGCCAGTGTCGCGGGCGTCAGCTCAACCCCATCGAAGCGCCGGGTGAATGCGATCACCGCACCATCGCCGTCATCGCGAACCGCGCCGAGAATTTCCGCCACGTCGCGGTCCACGTCGGCGGCCTCCTCCCGGTTGCCGGCCAACAGGCGGGCGAAGTCGTCGGCGAACCCAGGGTCGCGGTGGGCCAATCTAGCCGCCATCGCCCTTCCCTCCGTCGACGGCGCCGGTAAACCGGTCGAGCCACTTGCCGATCTCCTCGGGCCGGGTCTTGAGCGCCGCGCGGTTGACCACCAAACGGGAGGAGACCTCGCAGATCTGCTCCACCTCCACCAAGCCGTTGGCCTCGAGCGTCGCCCCGGTGGAGACCAGATCGACGATGCGCCGGCACAGGCCCAAGGACGGCGCCAATTCCATGGAGCCGCTCAGCTTGATGCATTCCGCCTGGACCCCGCGCGCGGCGAAGTGGCGGCGCGTGATCTCGGGATATTTGGTGGCGATCCGGACGTGGGACCAACGCCGGGGATCGTCGGCCTCCACCATTTCTGCGGGTTCGGCCACCGCCATGCGGCACCGCCCGATGCCGAGGTCGAGGGGCGCGTAAATCTCCGAATAGCCGAATTCCATCAGCACGTCGCTGCCGGCGATGCCGAGATGGGCACCGCCGAAGGCAACCACGGTGGCGACGTCGAAGGCGCGCACCAAGACAAGCTCCAGGCCGCTGTCCCGGGTCTGGAACTTGAGCTTGCGCGAGGCGGGGTCGTCGAACTCCGCCTCGGGCTCGATCCCGGCCGCCGCCAGCAAAGGGCGGACCTCGCCGAGGATACGGCCCTTGGGCAGCGCCATCACAAGTGGTTGGTTGGTCGCCAATTTAATAATCCCGGTCGGTTGAGAGTTGCGGGGAGGCGTTTTAGCGCGTTCCGCCGTCTTGATCCAGTTCGTCTTCCACCGGGTGATGGGGACGCCACATGGTGGGCCAGGGTTCGTCCATGTCCTGGACGAAGGCTTCCACCCTCTCGACACGGAGCCTGACCGCGGCGCCGCCGGAAAAGACCAGCGTCAGCACGTCGCCTTCGGCCTGGATCGTCAGGACCTCGAGCAGGCGCCCCCGCTCGGCCGCCGCCCCCGGCGTGAAGCCCTTGGCCTCGACGCTCAACACGTGTTCGAAGGTGATGGCGCAATGGACCCGCTCATACGAGCCGGCGGCGATTTCCCCTGGTCCCGCGCCGGTGCCTTCCTCGGCCGCCAGCTTTTCCCAACAAAAGCGGTTCGCCACCATCACGAAACGGTTTTCCTCGCCGAGAAACCGCATGTCCTGGACCGGCACCAGGGCGTCCTGAAGGCAGGCGCCCAAGACCGCGAAATCCTCGGCATCGACGGCGCGCAGCTTTAATGGCGTGCTCATGGCGCTTCCCCCCCTAATTCCTCAAGCGTTCTATATCGGCACCGCAGGCCGCGAGTTTTTCCTCCAACCTCTCGTACCCGCGATCGAGATGATAGACCCTGTTGACGATGGTTTCACCCTCGGCCACCAAGCCCGCCAGAACCAGGCTGACCGATGCCCTGAGATCGGTCGCCATGACCTCGGCCCCGGCCAAGGCCTTGGCCCCGCGCACCATGGCCGAGGCGCCATGGACGGTGATTTCGGCGCCCATGCGGGACAGCTCGGATACATGCATGAAGCGGTTCTCGAAGATGGTTTCGGTGATCATGGCGGCACCCGAGCCGATCGCCATCAACGCCATCATCTGCGCCTGCAGGTCGGTGGGGAACCCGGGATAGGGCTCGGTCATGACGTCGACGCCCAGGACCCGCCCGCGCCCGTGGGCCACGCGCACGCCGCCTTGGGTGGGGGTGACGCGAACCCCCGCTTCCCTCAGCTTTTCGAACAACGCCTCGTTCTGAGCCGGATCCGCGCCCACCAGCTCGACATCGCCGCCGGTCATGGCGGCTGCCAGCGCATAGGTCCCGGTTTCGATGCGGTCGGGCACGACCTCGTGCCGGGCGCCATGGAGACTCTCGACCCCTTGAATGGTGAGGGTGTCGCTGCCGATGCCCTCGATCTTCGCTCCCATGGCGATCAAGCAATTGGCCAGGTCGGTGACCTCCGGCTCCCGGGCGGCATTGGCCAGCACCGTCTCGCCGCGGGCCAGCGTGGCGGCCATCATCAGGTTTTCCGTGGCCCCCACCGAAACGAAGGGGAACATGATATGGGCGCCCTTGAGCCCCTTGGGCGCGCGGGCCTCGATATAGCCCCCCTGGACATCGATCTCGGCACCGAGCTGCTCGAGACCCTTGAGGTGCAGGTCCACCGGCCGGTTGCCGATGGCGCAGCCGCCCGGCAGCGAGACCTTGGCGACCCCCTCCCGTGCCACCAAACCGCCCAGCACCAGGATCGAGGCCCGCATCTGGCGCACCAAGTCATAGGGTGCGGTGGTGGAGGCGATAGCCCGGGCGTGAAGGGTCAGGACCCGGCCCACATGGCCGCCATTGGGCGCGTCGCCTTCCATGGCGATCTCCACGCCGAGAACCCCCAAGAGGCTCGCCAGGGTCGAAATATCGGTAAGATGAGGGAGGTTGCCGAGGGTCAGCGGCGCGTCGCTCAGCAGGCTCGCCGCCATCAGCGGCAGGGCCGCGTTCTTGGCGCCGCTGATGGGAATTTCGCCGGTAAGCCTGTTGCCGCCCCGGATACGGATTCTGTCCATGAACCGCCTTTTAGAGCATTTTCCGTCTGCGCTTGAACGTGCCGGGAGAGGCCCCGGCCCCTTTTGTTACTCCATGCGCCGGTGGGGCTCAAGGACGACGGGGCCGGATCACTCCGCGCCGGGCGATTTGGGCGGTGGCCGGGCGGCGGAATCGCGCCGCTGCCGGGCCTGGGCCTTGCGGCGCCCCAGATTGGCGCGCAGCGCGCGGCCCGCCCGCGCCCGGCGCTCGGCCCGCTTGTCAGCGGCCCTAGGCCCCTTGGCGCCGCCCGGGCCCTTGCCTTCGCCGTCGTTCATGACCGCGCCAGCCTACGCCGCCAGCGCCCGCGGGGCAACGCCGCCGGCCGAAACATCCAAGCCGTGTTGCGCCCCCGGGATCGTTATGGCATCTTGCGCCACCCCCGCGTGCCGCCGTAGCTCAGGGGTAGAGCGCGCCCTTGGTAAGGGCGAGGCCGAAAGTTCGATTCTTTCCGGCGGCACCACTTCCCTCCCCAGAATTCCTGCACTTTTTGATGTTCGGAGCCCGTCCCAGAATGGAACGGGTTTACCGGAACATAGGCTGAACCTCCGTGCAAACGGGGGGGAAGTGCGGGGGAAAGGTTCTCATAGTGTCACACAAAAAGAAACCGCCGCCCTGAGGGACAGGTGCGGCGGCACCTGATTACGTCGGGTTGTGTCGCGCTTCCCAGCCCACTCGCGCGGCCAAGCATCGGCCCATCAGGATATCCTTTGGTGCGCGGTGCCGTCGCCGATCCGGAATAGAAATTCGGCAATTAAACCCGGGCTCTGGTGACCACTTCCACCCCGGACCCTTGGCAAAGGGAAATTCGCAACCGTCCCACAAGGGCCAACAGGTAGCGCCAGTTGGTTGTTCCGGGGACGTTAATTGCCGGAACGGGATAAAGGGCCGTGTGGTTCCAGA
>JAPUGG010000210.1 GCA_027292975.1 Alphaproteobacteria bacterium
GTGGCTTCGATGGCCTCCACCGTACCGGTATCGATTTCCTCGATGGACTCGGCGATCAGCTTGCCGACGAAGCCGATGGACCGCGCCACCACCGCCCAGATACCCGCCACCGGGCCGGGACCGAAGATGGCGACGAACAGCAGCCCCCATATCACCGTGTTCACCGAGCGCGAAGTGACCAGGATGAAGCGGCCGATGAACCAGGTGGCGGCATTTGGAGTGGTGTTGCGCGCCGCCACGAAGGCTAGGGGAAAGGCGATGAAGAAGGTGATGGCGGTGCCGAGCGTCGCGATGTGGACGGTCTCGATCAGGGGATCGACGATACGGTTGAAATGCGCCCAATCGGGGGGGTACATGCGGACCAAAAGATCGGCCGCCTGGACATGGGCATCGAGAAAATAAAACCATGGGATGTCCAGATTGCTCACCGACCACACGGCGACGAAAACGATCCCCAGATACCAAGTATAATTGATCACGGTCTGGCGCGGGCTGTACCGGCGCCAGATATCGGGGCGGCTATCGCCGGGGACCGCCATGTTCACCGCAGCCTGCCCCGCACCCAAGTGCTGAAGAACTCGCCTAAGAACACCAGGGAGATGATGGTCAGTAGGATCGCCAGGGCGAAATCGTAGTCGTAGCGCGAGAACGACGCCGCCAGGGTCTGGCCGATACCGCCGGCGCCGACGATGCCGACCACGGTCGAATGGCGGATATTGGCGTCAAGGCGGTAAATGGACACGCCCAGGTAGCGCGGCAGCATCTGCGGCGTGATGGCGTAGACCAGAAGCCGGGGAAAGCTCGCGCCGGTGGCGCGCACCGCCTCCACGGAGCCCATATTCATATTCTCGATATCCTCGGCCAGCATCTTGCCGATGAAGCTCAGGGAGGCGACGATCAGGGTGAGGACGCCGGCCAGCGGCCCGAAGCCGAAGATCTTGACGAAGAAGATGGCGACGATGACCTCGTGGAACGTGCGGGTCAGGGCGAGAATGGCGCGGGCCACCAAATAGACCGGCCGCGGGGCTAGGTTGCTCGCCGCACAGAGCCCCAAGGGGATCGCCAGCAACATGCCGAAGAAACTCGCCGCCAGCGCCATCTGCACGCTTTCCACCACGCCCTTGACGAGCAGCTCCCATCGCTCGAAACTGGGCGGGAACATGCGCACGAATATGTCCCCCGCACGCGGGAAGCCCCGGCCGATACGGCCCCAATCGATTTCCATGGCCCCCAGGGACCAGACGACATAGGCCGCGACCAGCGCCACCAGCCCATATCGGTATATGGGGTTTCCGATCAGCCTCGGCGGTTGCCAGGTTCGGGCGTCATTCATCCGATCACCGCGTCGTGGCTCACACCGTCCTCATCCGACGGGGGCTTTGGCTCGTCAATGGTCTCGCGAATGGTGGTGCTCCAGTCCTCCTCGCCATAAATCATGGTGAGCACCTTTTCGTCGAGCTGGTCGGGGGAGCCATCGAAAGCGATCTTTCCGTCGCTCAGCCCGATGATGCGGTCGGAAAAGGTCTGGGCAAGCTGCACATTGTGGATATTGACCAGTGCCGGCGTTCCGCGCTCTTGGGCCAATTCGCAAATCAGCCGCATGATCTGCCGGCCGGTGCGCGGATCGAGACTGGCGGTCGGCTCATCCACCAGCAAAAGGTCCGGCTTTTGCATCAGCGCCCGGGCGATGCCCACGCGCTGGCGCTGGCCGCCGGAAAGCGCATCGGCACGGGTATTCTGGTAGCCGTCCAGTTCAACCCTCTCGAGAATTTCAAAGGCGTCGCGCACGTCCTCTTTCGGGTACCGCCGGCGGTAGGCCTGCCAGAAACTGACATAGCCGAGGCGGCCCGACAGCACGTTCTCCATCACCGTCAGCCGCTCGACCAGGTTATATTCCTGGAAAATCATGCCCATGCGCCGCCGCGCCGCGCGTAGCCTGCGGCGGTTCAAGGACGTGATATCCAAATCGTCGAGAACAATCTTTCCCGAACTCGGCTCCACCAGACGGTTGATGCAGCGGATCAGGGTGCTCTTGCCGGCGCCCGAAGAACCGATCACGGCGACCACCTGTGGCTCGGAAATGGTCAGGTCGATCCCGTTCAGGGCCCGGGTTCCGGTGGGGTAGACTTTGACAAGGTCGGTGATGGTAAGCATCGCGCCCCCGCGCCATGGGGCACCGCAGCCGGCGGCGGCTGCAATACCCCATGGAACATTTCAGGGTTATAAGACGGCGGCTATTTCTTCTTTTTCTTCTTCTTCTTTTTCTTGAGCTTCAGTCCCTCCAGCGCGGCACGGGTATAGATCACTTTGTTTTCTTTCTGGATCAGGCGGATCGGCTTCCAGTGCTGCTTGAAATTGATGCGAACGAAGCCATCCCTCGGCTTGAATTCCTTGTAAAGGGCCGTGCCCTTCCAGTCGAAGCTGAGGAACGCATCGACCACCTTTTTGGCGAGATCCGGACGCAGATTGTAGACATACCCGTAGGATGTGGTCGGGAACGTCTCGGACTCCCAGATGATGCGGAGGTCCGAGCGCCTGAGCATACCCTTGTTGATCATGCGGTCGAGCACGCTGGAGGCGATGGGGGCGGCATCGTAGTCCTTGTTGACGACGCCCATGATCGAGTTGTCATGCTTGCCCGAGAAGATGATCTTGTAGTCCTTGCCGGGGACCACGCCCATCTCCTTGAAGTAGGCTTTCGGCGCCTGGTTGCCCGAGTTGGAGGTCGGCGTGACATGGGCGATCTTGCGCCCCTTGAGGTCCGATACCTTGCGGATGTTGGTGCTCTTATGGGTGATGAGCTGCAGCTTGTAGCCGAAGATCTTTCCGCCCTTGCCCATGATGGAAAAGGGGACGTAGCCGGCAAGGTTGACGCCGAACACGGTCGGTCCCGTCGAGATGCCGGCGATGTGCAGACGGCCGGAGCGCATGGCCTCGACCTGGGCGGCGTAGGATTCGGCCCCATACCATTTCACTTTCTTGCCGGTCTTCTTGGCGAGATAGTCCATGAACTCGGTGAACACGTTCTCGTAGACCGACGGGTCCTCCACCGGCGTGTAGGAAAATATCAACGTAGACGGGTCGAGCCACTTGCTGGAATCCTTGGGGGTATCGGCCACAAGGTCGCCATTGTCATCGCAATAGCGAACGTCCAGATCGCCGCGATTCTTACACGCCGCCGATGCCGGTGATGCCGCCCAGGCGGTCATGACCGTCACCATGACCCCCGACAGGCCAATCATCAGCGCGCGCCTATTTTTCAGTAATGCCACCATGATATTCTCCCTTTAATCCTGCCAATTAAAGCATCAGGCATATTGAAATAGATCGAGGATCGAAGCCTATAGGGATGGACGGCACAGTGCAACGCAGGCATGACGCCCGGCATCAGTCTTGTCCCATGCGCCGGCCGAGGTGCGCAAGCTCATCATCGGTGAATCGGAGACCCAGTTTGGTGCGCCGCCATAAAACATCGTCAACGGTCTGGGCCCATTCCGTGTTCATGAGGTAGGCAAGTTCACGCTCGTGCAAGCCCCAACCAAAGTCGGTCCCGAGGTCGCTTGGCCCCTCAGCGCCGGATAAAAGTTCCCTTGCCCTTGTGCCATAACTGGTCGCGTAGCGCCGGGCCAGGGGCGGTGGCAGCCACGGATGGGCGGCGATGAGTTCCGCCGCCAGCGCCCCGGCGCCGCCCGCCGGCAAATCTCCGCCCGGCAGTGTGGCGGTGGCCGTCCAGCTTGGGCCCATGCCGGGGAACCATGGCCTGAGGCGGTCGAGCGCGGATTCGGCCAGAACCCGATAGGTGGTGATCTTCCCGCCCACCACCGAGAGCAGCGGCGCGGCGCCGTCGGGACAATCGACATCCAGCATGTAATCCCGCGTTATCGAAGCCGGTTCGGCCTCACTGTCATCCAGCAACGGCCGCACCCCGGCGTAAGACCACACCACGTCGCCTGGTGCCAGGGTGGGGCGGAAATATGTGTTGACGGCGGCGCAAAGATAGTCGGTCTCTTCGGTGCTGATGGCGACCTCCGCCGGGTCTCCTGAAAACGGGATATCGGTGGTGCCGATCAGCGTGTAGTCCTCCTGGAAGGGGATCACAAAGACGATGCGCCGGTCGGGCTGCTGCAAGACATAGGCGTGATCGCCGTGGTAAAGACGCGGGACCACGATGTGGCTGCCCTTAACGAGCCGTTGGCGCCAGACCTTTGCCACGCCGGCGCGGCCCAACATCCCCGTCACCCACGGTCCCGCGGCATTGACCAGCGCACGGGCGGTAATTTCGCGGCTGGTTCCACTCAGCCGATCGCGCAACTGGGCCCTCCACACGCCATGGTCGCGCTGTGCGCCAGTGCATTCGGTGCGGGTCAGGACCTGGGCGCCATGCTCGGCAGCGGCAAGGCCATTGAGGATGACAAGCCGGGCATCGTCCACCCAGGCGTCGGCGTAGATGAAACCTCTCTTGGCACTCTCCGCCAGGGGCGCGCCCTCCGGCGCTGTGGTAAGATCCACCCCACGGGAGGGAGCGAGCATGCCGCGGCGCCCCAGCGTGTCATAGAGCAAAAGTCCCAAACGAATCATCCAGGCCGGCCGCATATGGGCGTCATGCACCAAGACGAAGGACAGCGGGCGGATGATGTGGGCGGCCTTGTTCAGCAGCACTTCGCGTTCGCAAAGTGCTTCGCGGACCAGGCGGAAGGCATAATGTTCGAGATAGCGCAAGCCGCCATGGATCAGCTTGGAACTGGCAGACGACGTGGCGCCGCCGAGGTCACCTTGGTCACACAGCACCACCGAAAGCCCCCTGCCCGCGGCATCACAGGCGATCCCCGTGCCGTTGATACCGCCGCCAACCACCACCAAATCAACCGGATTCGCGGGCGTCTCGGGGGCGGTAGTCATGGCGCCCCAAGCAGAAAATCGACGATTTCCGTGAAGCCCGCACCGGATGGGCCAGCGCTTATATAGGCCGGCAGGGCTTCCATGCGCGCGGCAAAGTCCCGGACATTGGCGACTCCCACCCCATGGGGAAAGTAAGCGAACATGGGCGCGTCATTGGGAGAATCACCGACAAACACGAAACGCCGCTTCTCGGCATCCAGGTCGATGCCGAAACACTCGGCGAGCATGATGCGGGTCATTGCCAACTTGTCGTAGGTGCCGAGCCAGCCATTGACATGGACCGAACTGACCTTGGCCGTCGCCCCTTCCGCTTCGAAGATGCCGACCACCCGGTCCACGGCTTCGGCCGAGACCATAGGGACATCCTCGCAGAAATCGATGGCCAGGTCGGATTCCCTGTAAGGCTGGTCCGAGGCGATGGCGACGCCCGGAACCTCGGCCAGGATCCGCCGGCCGATCTCGGCCAGCTTTGAGCGGTTGGCCGCGCGCGCCTCTGGGGCCAACGAGAATCGTTTGATGAGTTTGTTTTGCGCCTGATCATAGCGGAAATAGAAGGCGCCGTTCTCGCCGACCACCGCGTCCACCGGCCACATCCGCGCGATATGGTCGCACCACCCCGCGGGCCGGCCGGTGATGGGCACGCACAGCTTGCCGGAATCGTGCAAACGCTCAAGCGCCCCATAGGCCGCGGCGGTCAGTTTTCCGTCGGTCGTCAGGGTCTCGTCGATGTCGAGGAATACGCCCCGGACGGCGCGGCGGTCGGTCTCGGGAAATGCGCTCAACGGCTGCATGGGACAGGTCTCTCAACGCAATTAGGATGCGGCCTGACCATGGTAGCTGATCAGGGTGGCAGGGTACACCAAGCCCCCACGACCACACCCTTTCGGTGCGCCGGCGGCCAGCGCAGGGGCGCAAGGTGGTGGCCGCCGGCGGCCTTTCGATGGGGCCGGTGGCGGCATCATCGTCATCATGGAAATCGGCGGTGGCGAGACGGCCGCTATGGTATCTTGTCGGCCATAAAAAACTTAAACCGAGGGGAGCAAAGGCCATGGCACGCGTCACCAAGGGCAAAACGAAACGCAAGGCCCCGGCGGCCAGAAAAAAGGCCGCCCAAAGGGTCGAGGTTCCGGTCAAGACCCGCAAACGCAACCGCCCGGAATACGGTTCCGACGCGGTGGCCCAACTGTTACAGCGCTACGGTTTCGCCTACGCCTTTCTCAACCCGGGATCGAGCTTTCGCGGGCTTCAGGATTCGCTCGTCAATTACAACGCCAATAAGACCCCCAAGGTGATCCTCGGCCTCCATGAGGATACCGTCGCCGGCATGGCCCAGGGCTATGCCACCGCCTCGGGGCGGCCGGCGCTCTGCATCCTGCACGACATGGTCGGCCTGATGCACGGCTCCATGGGCGTTTTCAACATCTATTGCGCGGGCATGCCGGTGCTGGTCCTGGGCGGCTCGGGCCCGGCCGATTACGCCATGCGCGGGCCGGTGGACTATCTGCATTCGGCCAACACCCAGGGCGAATTGGTGCGGCCTTTCGTCAAGTGGGACGACGAGGCGTCGACCGTGGACGGGGTGCTCGATTCCATCGTCCGCGGCTACAAGATCGCCAATACCGGGCCCAAGGGGCCGGTCTACATCGCCTTCGATTTGGGCCTTCAAGAACAAGAACTCACAAGCCCGATCACCGTCCACGATATCGACCAGGGCTGTTTCCAGGCCCCGCCGCCGCCCGCCGCGAGTGCCGAAGTCGTCGATCAGGTCGTCGATATGCTCATCAGTGCGCGCTACCCCCTGATCGTCGGCGGGCGGGTCGGCTACCTGCCCGCCGCCACCGGCCCCATCCGGGAGCTGGTGGAGCTTCTGGGCGCCGCCTATCGCGACGACCGCACCTTCGTCTGCATGCCGACGGCCCCTCCCCCGAACCTGACCGGATCGTCCGAGGTTTTGACCAAGGCCGACGTGGTGCTGGCCGTCGATTGCGCCGACGTGCGCTCCACCCTGGGCGGCTACGGCGCCCGCCGCCATGTCTTCAAGACCAAGGGCGCCAAACGCCAACGGGTCATCGACCTCTCCCAAAACGAATCCGCGTCCCGCACCTGGAACCGGGTGGGCGGCGCCATCGCCGACACCGAGGTGCAGATGCTGGCCGACCCCATGACCGGCCTCGGGCAGATCATTGATGAGCTCAAGAAACGGCGGCGGGGCGACAAGGCCCTGGCCGCCCGCGCGGGGCGCCGCGCCCAAGCCATCGCCCGGGAGAAGGCGGCGCTGGTCAAGACCCAGCGGCAACTTCTCGCGGCGCGCTGGGACGACAATCCCATCTCGCCCGGCCGCATGGTCGCCGAGCTCTGGGAGGCCGTCCGGGCCAAGCCCTGGTACCTGACCCTGCGCAACCACCGCACCTGGCCCGAGGGCGTCTGGGAATTCGACGGCGCCGGGCAATACGCCGGCCATTCCAGCGGCGGCGGGATCGGCCACGGGCCGGGCGCCTCGGTGGGCGCGGGTTTCGCCTGCCGCGACGACGGCCGGTTCCCGGTCGGCATCATCGGCGACGGCGATTACCTGATGGCGACGGGCGCGGTCTGGACCGCCGTCCACTACCGAGTCCCTGTGTTGATGGTGATCAACAACAACACGTCGTGGTACAACGACGAGGAACACCAGGCGAAAATCGCCGCAATCCGCAAGCGGCCGCCGGAAAACGCCTATATCGGCACCACCACCCGCGACCCCGAGGTGGATCTCGCCAAGGTGTCGGAAGGGTACGGCGCCACCGTCGAGGGGCCGATCACCGCGCCCGACGACCTGGCGCCGGCTTTCGCGCGCGCCGTGCGTGTGGTCGAGGGCGGCGGCGTCGCCGGGGTCGACGTCCGGACGGCCACTCTTTAAGCGCCGCCAAATAGCGATCCGATAGACGGTGATCCCGCCTGAAAATTGTTCTCAGGGCAGTTTCCCGCGGTACACTCCGCGCCCTCTCACATGCAGGACACCTCTTTAGTCTTGGCCGTTTCCCTTCCTTCACTGGCTTTTTACCGAGGGGCGCTCGCGCTGGTCATGGTGGTTGGGGGCACCCTGCATTTTGTCGCGACCGATGCCTACGTCGCCATCATGCCCGGCACCCTGCCCCTGCCCAGGGAACTTGTCTATCTCAGCGGCATTTTTGAAGTTCTCGGCGGGCTCGGGCTCCTTTGGCATAAAACCAGAGGGGCGGCCGGCATCTGCCTGATCTTGCTCTATCTTGCCGTCCTGCCCGCCAACATCAACATGGCGGTGTACGATATTCAGCCCGCCGGTTTTCACATTCCGGCCTTTTGGTTATGGGCGCGGCTGCCATTCCAGCTTGTCTTAATCTACTGGGCATGGCGGGTTTCCCGTCCGGTTACCATTGGCGATAGGGTGCGATCGTGAAGACGGACCCATGCCCATGACGTTTCGTCGCTTATGGATGTTGCTTGCCACGGCGTTCGCGCTTCCGGCGTGCTCGGCCTTCACTTTACTCAATGCGACCATTAGCGAAGACGGATTTACCGTGAAACCGGGAATTCGATACGGCCCCGATGTCCGCCATGGGTTGGATATCTATGTCCCCAAGCAACGCAAAGGACCGTTGCCGGTCATCGTCTTTTTCTATGGCGGAAGCTGGCGGGGCGGCAATCGCGCCGACTATCTTTTTGTCGCCGAGGCGCTGACCAGCCGCGGCTACGTCACCATCGTGCCCGATTATCGCCTGTTCCCGGACGTCCGATTCCCGGCCTTCGTCGAAGATGGCGCGAAAGCGGTGCGGTGGGTGTTGGATCACGTCGCCGATTTCGGCGGCGACCCCAACCGGCTGTACCTGATGGGACACTCGGCGGGCGCCCATATCGCCGCCATGCTCACCCTCAATGAGGGCTATCTGGCAGCCGTTGGCGTGCCTGAGAACTCTATCCGCGGAACCATCGGTCTCGCCGGCCCGTACGCGTTTTATCCGTCGCGAACCGCCAACGTTGCCCCCATCTTCGCCCATCTCGCCGACGAGAATGCGGCGCGGCCTATCCGGTTCGTGGACGGCGGTGAAGCGCCGATGCTGCTGCTTCACGGGAAAGACGACGATACGGTGTTCGTTTTCAATACGGTCAACCTTTCCAAGGCGGTTCGAGACGCCGGGGGAAGCGCGCGCCACATCATTTACCCGGACGTCGGGCACCTTGGAATCCTGTTGGCGCTCTCCAGGCCTTTCAATGACATTGCGCCGGTGTTGAACGACGCCGCGGCTTTCATCGATGGCCAAGCATCGCCCTCGGCGCTCGGCCAATGACCTTCCGCATGCCGGTTTAACCCGCACTATCGCCCGGTTAATCAGGCGGCGGCCTTGCGGTTTTGGGCCAAGCGCGCATCGACCAGGGCGACCGTCTCGTCGACCACATCGGATTGCATGCCGTGCTGGGCGGCCAGGGTCTTCACCAGGCAGTCCACCCGTTCGATATTGGGGGCGCCGGCGTAAAGCGCCCGGGCCGCCGATGACGGCTTGACCAGCCCCAAGGCCGCGTCGGCGTATTTCTC
>JAPUGG010000211.1 GCA_027292975.1 Alphaproteobacteria bacterium
GATGGGTTTGATCAAATCCGGCGTTTCTTCTAAGCTTGCGCCCATCAATCGACAACGCGTCCAAGCGGCGGCACGGAATGCCGCGCAAGCACCGGGAGGTAGAGACATGAGCGCATCACCCGCAGAGATCACGCGGAGGAATGAACCCGACGACCTGGTCACCGAGGAAGAGCGCGAGACCCGGGTCAACCTCGCCGCCCTTTACCGGCTGATCGCCCATTACGACATGGACGACAAGACCTCTACCCATATCTCGGCGCGGGTACCGGGGACCGACGATCAGTTCCTTCTCAACCCCCAAGGGAAGCTCTTTCATCAGATGAAAGCGTCGGACCTGATCAAGATCAACATGGCCGGCGAGATCCTCAGCGACACGCCCAATTCGGTGATCTGGGCCGGTTACGTGATCCACTCGGCGGTGTTAGGCGCGCGGCCCGACGCAGACTGCGTCATCCATACCCACACCACCGCCGGAATGGCGATCTCCGCCCTCAAATGCGGGCTGCTGCCGGTCAACCAGAAATCCATGAAGTACGTGGCTTCCATGGCCTATCATGACTATGAGGGCTTCGCCACGGACCTGGAGGAGCGCGAACGCCTGGTCGCCGATCTCGGCGCCAACAACTGGCTGATCCTGCGCAATCACGGGCTATTAGTCTGCGGACCCAGCATGTGGTCGGCGTTCAGCTGGATGCATACGCTGGAAGCCGCCTGCCGGGTGCAGGTGGCGGCGATGAACACCGGCGCCGAGCTCACCCTGCCCGGCCAGGACATCATCGATCGCGCGGCGGCGCAGGCCAACCGGCCGCGCGACCACTTAACGCCCCCCCCCGAATGGCAGTCGCACCTGGACATGCTCGACGCCCAGGATCCCAGTTTCCGTGACTGAAAGGTCTAAAGCGCGGGCGGCGAGATGCGCGCCGCCCTAAACCTCGGCGGCGGGAAGCGGCACGCGGCCGCGGATTTGGTCGCTGGCCTTTTCCGCCATCATGACCACGCAGGCATTGATGTTGCCGGACACCAGATCGGGCATGGCCGAGGCGTCCACCACCCGCAGGTTCTCGGCCCCGCGCACCCGGAATTCCCCGTCCAGCACCGCGTCCCCGCCCACCCCCATGGCGCAGGTGGCGCAGGGATGATGGGCGGTGATGGCGGTCGCCCGCATCCAGGCATCGATTTCGGCGGCGCCGGTCACCTCCGCGCCGGGGGCCAATTCGCGGCCCCGGTAGGCATCCATGGCGGGATGGGCGAGGATCTCCCGGCAAACGTGAAAACCCTTGCGCAAGGTTTCCATATCGCTTGGCTCGGCGAAGAAATTTTGTTGGATGCGGACCTTGTCGAAGGGGTCCGAGGAGGCGAGGGTGAGCCATCCCCGGCTTTGCGGATGCAACAGGACCGGCCGCACCCCGCAACTGTCGGCCTGGGGCTTGCGGATGCCGGGGAACCAGAGGTGCGGGGCGGTGGACACACCCCTGAACATCAGTTGGATGTCGGGCACGGACAGGCCCGGTTCGGTCTTGATATAGCCGTGCATGCCGCCCGGCAGGACCGTCGCCGGCCCGCTGCCGAACAGGGCCGCGCGGATGATGCTCAAGGTCATCCGGTCGGCGCGCAATTCACCGACGAAGGGGCCCGGCACCGGGCGCGTGCCGTTGACGATCACGGCGATGTGGTCCTGCAGGTTGCGCCCGACGCCGGGAAGGTCGATCAAAGGCGCGATGCCCTGGGCCTTTAGCGCATCGGCCGGGCCGATGCCCGACAGCATGAGGAGCTGGGGCGAGTTGAAGACGCCGCCCGAGAGCATCACCTGCCGGGCCGCGTGGGCCTCTACTGTGCGGCCGCCCTTGACGTATTCGATGCCCGTGGCCCGGGTGCCCTCCATAATTATGCGTGTCGCCTGGGCACCGGTTTCCAGGGTGACGTTGCCCCGGGCCAAGGCCGGGCGCAGATAGGCGTCGGCGAGGCTATGCCGGCGCCCCCCCAAGATGTTGTTCTGGGCCCGGGCGATGCCCTCTTGGGCGGCCCCGTTGTGATCGGCGTTGAAGGGATGGCCGAGCGCGCGTGATGCCTCGATGAAGGCGTCGAACAACGAATCATTGGTCCGCCCGCGCCGGATATGCAAGGGACCGTCACCGCCGCGATAGGTGCTGGCGCCCTCCTCCCAGGTCTCGGCGCGCCGGAAATAGGGAAGCACCTCGGCATAGGACCAGCCGGCGAGGCCGCGGCCCGCCCAGCGGTCGTAATCGCCCCGATTGCCCCTGACCCAGGACATGTGGTTGATGGTGGACGAGCCGCCCACCACCTTGCCCCGCATGGCCTCGATGGAACGCCCGCCAAGACCGGGTTCGGGCTCGGTATCGTAGCCCCAGTCGTGGCTGCGCCTTTGGTGCATGATTCCGATACCGATGGGGATGGAGATGAAGGGGTCGCGGTCGGCCCCGCCGGCCTCGATCACCAGGATGGAAACGCCGGAATCCTCGCCCAGGCGTCCGGCAAGCACGCTGCCCGCCGAACCCGAGCCGACGATGACATAATCAAAGCCCGCCACCGATCCTAGCCCCGCGGTCCCCGGCCCAAGCGCGAGCCGACCAAGGCTTCTAAGACCTGTGCGTCGGCATCGACCGCCGGCATGTTGCCCCCCTATCGGCATTCAACGCCGCTGGTTCTTCCCATTAGAGCACTTTCCGGCCAGATTGAATGAATTTGATGGGTGTAAATGGGTTTCCAGGGCAGACTCGGGCCTACGCCGGCGGACAGGCGCTAATATGCAGGTTTCATTGGAAAAATTTGTTGATATTTGATTAGAATGCACCGCAGAACTAAGCATCTGTTTACCTATTAAGGCGTAAATTGGTCGCAGAGCCGCGCTGGCTGCGGACCCCGATGGTAAACGACACCGGTTCCGCGCCCAGGCGCGAGCGGTGATTTTTTTTGGCTCGGGCGATTGAACTCTCTACGAAATAAAATCTTGGCCGCGATCGGGTCGTGGTTGGCCATCCTCGCCATCCTGGCGGCCTTTTGGGCATTGTCCGGGACCGGCGGCATCACGCTATTGGGCGTGGGAGAGGCCACCGGCCACGCCGCAGCCGCCGGCTGGGCGCCGGCGGCCTGGCCCCTCGCCACGATCACCGGCTGGGCCCTGACCACGGTCCTGACCCTGGTCGTCGGCGGGGTCGTGCTCTGGCGCTACCATTCGGTCCTCCGCGTGAAAAAGGTCATGAGCGAGCTCAGGGTCAGCCAGCTCATGGCCAATAAAAGCCTGAGCCAGAGCGAACGGCGGGTCCACGGCATCATGGACCACGCCACCGACGGTATCACCACCATCGGCAAAACCGGCAAGATCGAATCGTTCAACCGCGCGGCGGAAAGAATGTTCGGCTACAAGGCCGGGGAGGTCATCGGCGAAAACGTCTCTATTTTGATGACCACGGCCGATGCGCGGCTGCACGACGGGCACCTCAACAAATATCTCCAATCGGGCAAGGGCAAGGTCATCGGCAAAGGCCCCCGTGAAATGACCGGCCGGCACAAGGACGGCTCGACCTTCCCCATGGAACTTTCCGTGGCCGAGATAATGCTTGGGGAAGACCGGATTTTCATTGGCATCACGCGCGATATCCACCAGATCAAACAGGCGGAGAGCGACGCGACGGAGCGTTCGCGGCTGCTCAACATCGTCATCGAGAACATGGACCAGGGCATCGCCGTGATGGATCCCAACCGCAAACTGGTGGCCTTCAACCGAAAGTTCGCCGAACTCGCCGAGGCGCCCGAAGGCTCTCTTCGCCTTGGCATGGACGGGACCGAGATCCTCGCTCTCGGCGGCGAAGAGGCGGTCCCCGAATCCGGGCCCGGCGGGCCGGTCCTGGAAAGCGCGGTCCACAGGGAACTCCATCATTCCGACGGCAGGCCGCTCATCGCCGACTTGATGCCGCTGCCGAGCGGTGGAATCATCGCCAGCCTCACCGACATGTCGAGCGGCGGACCGGCCCGGGGCATGGCAACCCCCATCGACCCCACGCCCGGCTTAACCGCCGACGACATGCGGCGCCTGGAAGCCGACTTCAAGAGCGTAAAGGGAGAACGCAAAGCCCTCGAGGAAGGTCAAAAACTGCTGGCCCAGGACCGACGGCGCCTGGAACAAGACCGCCAACGGGTCGAGAACCGGGGGCACCAGGCGGACGCGCACCTTGAGAACGCCCGGAAGGAGTCGGAACAGGCCCGGAAAGAGGCGCTGCAGGCCCAAGGAGCCCTCGGCGATGCCCGAGAGGAAGCGAGGCGCATTCTCGAGGAATTCCAGCGGACCCAAGTGCTTATGGCGAGCGCGCAGAGCGCTGCGGAAACCGCCGAGCACGAAGCCCTGCAGGCTCGCGAAGGTCTTGGAAGCGCCCAGACCGAATTGTCCCGCGCTCAAACCGAAGCCCAGCGGGTACGCCAAGAATTGGACCAGACCCATATCGAGCTTGGCACCTCCAAGGAGACCGCGGCACGCGCCAAACGGGATACCGAGGGTCTGCGCAACGACATGCGGCGCACCCAAGAGGATATCGCCGGCTATCGGCAAACGACCCAAATGGAACTGCACCAAGCCCAGGACGAGATCCAACAGACCCAGCAGGAGTTGAGCCAAGCCCAACTGGAGTTGGCGGCCTCCCAGGAGACCGCGCGCCAGGCGCAGCAGCAAGCGGAACGGTTTAGGGACGATCTCGACGGTTCCCGGGATCAGGCCCAAAAGGACCTTCAACAGGCACGACAAGAGGTCGAGCGTGTCGAGGCAGACATTCAACGCCTGAAGACCGAGCACTCTCGCGCCCAGCAGGAAGCCGAACAACTCCGCGCGGAGTTGGGCACTTCCCTGGAGAAAGGCTCCGGCGCCGAGGACGAGGCACGGCGCATCCAGGGCGACTTGCGCCGCGTGCAACAAGCGCTGTTAAAAGCCGAGGAGCGGATGGCCGAGGCCCAAGGCGAGGCCGAGCAGGCACGGGTCGAGGCCGCGCGCATGGGCGAGGAGTTGCAAGAATCCCGGAAGGCGCTCGGCGGCGCCCAGGAGGTATTGGCGAGCGTCAAGGAAGAGGCCGAGCGGGCGAG
>JAPUGG010000212.1 GCA_027292975.1 Alphaproteobacteria bacterium
CATCCTCATGCCTTGGCGGCGGTCGTTCTATCGTCGGTCCTGTCTTACTTTTATTTCGACCGCCCGGCCATCGACTGGTTTCTCACCTTCGATAGGGACTTTCACCTGCTGGTCAAGGGCATCGCCGAACTCGGGCGATCGGTCTATTGGTCGGTGCCCTCGGCCCTCGCCTTCGGCATCCTGTGGCTGGCCGCCCGGTACAAGCGGTTCGCCGGCGTGAAGGATCGCCTCAAGGCCTGGTCCATGCTGCCCTTGTTCGTTTTCTTATCCATTTCGTTCACCGGGATCGTCGCCAAGATCATGAAGATCTCGTTCGGGCGCATGCGCCCCCTGCATCACTACCGCTACGACGATTACGGTTTTTCCTGGTTCGAATTCGATGCCTCCCTGCAGTCCTTCCCTTCGGGTCATGCGGTCACCGCGGTGACATTGATGGCGGCGCTTTATTTCATCATGCCCCGATTCCAGGCCGCCTTCGTCGCGCTCGGTACGGTCGTGGTCCTCGCCCGGGCGTTGGAAACGGTGCATTATCTGTCCGACGTCCTGGTGGGCGCCACCATGGCCATCTGGATGACGGCATGGATGCAACGGGTGTTCCTGCGTTCCGGCGTCAATTTGCCGCTGGCCGCCAGGGGACGCCTGATGGCGGGCCCAAGACTGCCCTGGGGCGAGCGCCTGGGTCTTCCACCCTGGGCCGCGCGAGCGTTCGCCGTGCTGCGATAAGGACGCGCCTCAGCGCCGGCGGCGCAAGGCCTTGGTCTTGGCCTGGTCCACCAGGTAGACGCCCTTGGACTTCCTGAGCGCCACCCGGTAGGCCTCGCGGGCGGCCTTGAGCGTCACGTAGCCCTCGTTGACATCCACGCAAACCCGTTCCGGGTCGCGATTCTGTGGCGCCCCGAAACCGCCGCCGCCCGGGGTCTCCAGCCTGAAGATGTCGCCGTCGGCAAGGGGATAGTCGGAATAGCGCGCCGGCAGCACCACTTCGCGCGCCTCGCCGGGATGCATGGTCAACCGGCCGCGGCGGCCGGGCGCGGCCCCGGCGACTCCCTTGGGCGCAATGAAATGCTTGTTGGAGCGGATGCTGAACTGGGCCTCGCCCAGGTTCTGGTATTCCCGCACCACACCGAGCCCGCCGCGGAACTGGCCGGCACCGCCCGAATCGGCGATCAACTCGAAGCGGCGCACGCGGGTGGGAAATTCGGATTCAATGATCTCGACCGGCGCGATGCGGGCATTGGATTGATGCGAACAACCGCCTGAAACGCCATCCATCATGGCCCGGCCGCCGGTGCCGCCGCCGACGATCTCATATTGCACGTAGCCCTTGCCCGAGCGGGTCGAGCGGCCGCCGATGACGATCGAGCGTGAGCCGCAGCCGTCGCCCCGCGCGCGCGCCGGCACCAGGTGGCTGATGGCCTCGACGGCGGCCTCGGTCACCGCGGTGACGGTCGGCATATAGGTGTTCACCGGGGCCGGGAAATGGGGATCGAGCACGCTGCCGGCGCGCAGCTTGATATCGGCCACCCGCAAGAGCCCGGAATTGATGGGCATGGTGGGGTCCATCTGGGTGATCAGGGTATAGACCATGGCCGCCTGCACCAGGGGCGGGCGGATATTGGCCGGGCCCCGGGTCTGGTCGTTGGACTTGGTGAAATCGAATGAGATCTTATCGCCCTTCTTTTCTAAAACCACATGGATGTGGATCGGCTTGTCGAGGTCGATGCCGTCATTGTCGACGAACCGTTCGGCCTCGAAACGGCCGTCGCGCCATTGGGCTATGGCCTGGCGCATGATTCCCTCGGACATCCGCATCAATTCGTCGAAGCAGACCAGCACCTGGTCCTCGCCGTATTTGGCGATCAATTCGCCGATGCGTCGCTCGCCCAGGCGGTTGGCCCCCAACTGGCCGCGAAGGTCGCCCAATACCATTTCCGGCGTCCGGCTGTTGGCGGCGAGGATGCGCTCGACATCGCGGATGGTTTGGAAATCGCGCTGATAGCGGATCGCCGGGAGATGCAGCCCCTCGGCGAAAATTTCCTTGGCCAGGGCGAAACAGCTGCCGGGTACCGGGCCGCCGATGTCCGGCTTATGGGCGATGTCCGCGGCGAAACCGACATGGCGGCGAGAGATGAAGATGGGGGTGATCACCGCCATGTCCGGCGCGTGGGGGGAGCCGCCCTCATAGGTGTGGTTGATCAGGAAGGCGTCGCCCGGGGCGAGGTCATCGCCGTAATCACGCAGCACCGCCGCCGTGCAAGCGGGAAAGGCGCCGATATGCAGGGGCAGCACCACGTGCTGGGCCACCACCTCGCCGGCGGTGTTCAACAGCGCGCAGCTGGCATCCTGGGATTCCCGGATGATGGTCGAAAAGCCGGTGCGGAAGAGGCAGTTCTGCATCTCCCGGACGATACCGACCAGGGACTCCTTGATCACCTGGAAGGTGACGGGATCGACCGCGGCCGCCCTTTGTTTCCGCCGCTTACCCGATGCACTTGTCCGCGCCATGGCTCATTTCCCTTCGGTGATCAAGATGTTCTTGAAGCGGTCCACGCGGGCCACTTGGCCGGGGTGGACCACCAGGGTGGAATCCAACTGCTCGACGATTGCCGGGCCCTTGATCGCGTGGCCCACGTCCAGGCGTTCGCGCTGGTAAACGGCGGCCTCGCAGGTGGCGCCGTCGAACCGCGCCCGGCGCTTGCCGCGATAGGCGCTTTTGAGGCTCACGCCCTTGCGCCTGAAGGCCGGCATCCTGACCTCGGGCAATTTGCCGATCCCGGTCACCCGGTAAGTCACCACCTCGACCGGCTCTTCCGGGCCCGAATGGCCGAACAGCGTGTGGTGGGTTTGATCGAAGGTGTCGCGGATCCCGGCCAGGCTTTTCTTGGTCACCCGGCCCGAGGCCAAGGGCACCGTCAACTCGTAGCCCTGGCCCGCATAGCGCATGTCGATGGCATATTCGAGTGCGATCTCGCGCGGCCGGAAGCCTTCGGCGCGGAGCTCCGCCCTGGCCCGGTCGGCCAGGGTCTTGAGCCGCCCGGCCACTTCTTCGGGCCCGATGGCGGTGATCAGCGTCAGGCGCGACACCGCGTAATCGTGGCGCACGTCGGCCTGCAGCAAACCGATGGCCGAATTGACGCCGGGATAGAGCGGCACGATGATGCCGCGCATGGCGAGGTTCCGCGCCATCTGTCCGGCATGGAGCGGCCCGGCGCCGCCGAAGGCCACCAACATGAATTCCCTGAGGTCAAAGCCGCGCGTGGTGGAGATCGCCTTGATGGCCTCTTCCATCTTGACGTTGATGATGCGGATGACGCCTTCGGCGGCGTCGGTGAGGCTCATGCCGAGCGGCGCCGCCACGCCGTCCTCCATGGCCTGGCGCGCATGGGTCACGTCGAGCGCCATGCGCCCGCCTAAGAAGTTGTCCTCCCCGAGATATCCCAAAAGCAGGTTGGCGTCGGTCACCGTGGGCAAGGCTCCGCCAGTGCCGTAACAGGCCGGTCCCGGCACCGCGCCCGCCGAATCCGGCCCCACCTGAAGCTGGCCCAGGGCATCGGCCCGGGCGATGGTCCCGCCCCCCGCCGACACCGTGTTGATATCCATCATCGGCACCGATATGACGCGCCCGTCGACCTCGATACGGTTGGCGTCGGAGGCTTCGCCATCCTTGATCAGGGCCACGTCGCAGCTGGTCCCGCCCATGTCGAAAGTGATCAGGTTGGGCTGCTTCAGGTCGCGGGCCAGATGGACCCCCGCGGTGACGCCTCCGGCCGGCCCCGAGAGCACCGTCGCCACCGCCTTACGCGCGGCGGCGTCGAAGGTCGCGGTGCCGCCGTTGGACTGCATGATGTAGCGCTTCTTGGTGTGGACGCCGGCGCTGTCGAGCTGGGCCTCCAGATGGCGAATGTAGTGCTCGAGGATGGGCTGCAAATAGGCGTTGATGACCGTCGTCGACAGGCGGAAGAATTCGCGGATCTGGGGCAGAACTTCCGACGATAGCGAGACGCTCATCCCCGGCGCTTCTTGATTGATGATGCGGGCGACCATTTGTTCGTGGCGGGGGTAGAGGAATGAAAACAGGAGGCAGACCGCGACCGAGGTCACGCCCTTGTCGCGAAACCGGCGCACGGTCTCGCGCAGCCCCGCTTGGTCGAGCTTGCGCAGCACCTTGCCCTGGAAATCGACCCGCTCGCCGACCTCGCCGGTGAGGCTTTCCGGGGCCAACAGGGTGGCCTTTCGGTACGCGATATCGAACACCGAGGGGCCGTGCGGGGTCGATTGCTCTCCCACCTCGTAAATGCCACGGAACCCCTCGGTGACCAAAAGCGCCGTCTTCGCCCCCTTCCCTTCGAGCAGCGCATTGGTGCCAACGGTGGTGCCGTGGCAGAAGAATTCGATGTCCCCGGCATCCACGCCCTGATCGAGCAGGTGCCGGATGCCCGAGACGATGGCCTCGGAAGGGTTGTGGGGGGTCGAGGGAAGTTTGTGGATGGTGATCTCGCGCCGGGCCTCGTCGAAATAGACCACATCGGTGAAGGTCCCGCCTGTATCGACGGTGATACGGTATCGGCTCATTGCACGTTTGCCCCCGGTGAAAGGCCTCCCCGATATGTCTTGGCGCGGTTATGGTCAGTCGCGTTTATAGCCTAAAAATCCCCTGGCGTGAAAGACCTGGACGGAGCGCCGGGCACCGGTCGAAATGGGCACGACCATGGTCTCCACCAGCCGCCAGGTCCGAAAACGGGCGAGGATTTCGGCGGGATCACCCCGGCGGCTGAGCAGCAGCGCGTCGCCGCCCACGGGTCCCGGCCAGGGCCGCGTCAGGCGGAAGTGATCGGTCACCCGGCCACCCGGATGCCAAGCGAAAATCTCGACCGGCCAAGGCCGCACGTAATAGAGCGCGGAGGCCACCATCATCCTGTCATGGCCGACCAAGGGCACGCCCGGAAAGCGCGCCTTGAGCGCCGCGACCTTTTCCCCGAGCGCCCGCCAACCGCCGTAATGCTTGTAGGGATCCAACCCCTGGGGCACCGCCAAGCCCGCATAGCGGCCCGGTTCGGCCTGGCCGATGCTGGCCGCCATCAGTGTCGCGGCGACGGCCACATGGAGCGCGATGGAGCCGTTCAGCCACCACCGCCCCTTGGGCCCGCTCATGACGCCGGCGACCCATACGGAGCCCGCCAGGTAGGCCGTGGCCGCCCAATTGGCATGGGCCCGGGAGACCAGGCTCAGCACCATGATGGGCAGGAGCACGGCAAGCACGAAGGCCGCCAGCATCCGCGCCCGGGGCTCGCGCAGCCACCGGTCGGGCCGCAGCAAGAGCCACGCCAGGACGGCGAAAACGATGGGGCCGAAGACGCCGAACTGGCTCGCCGTGAATTCCACAAATTTCTCGGGGCGCAGCAGCGCGCCGCCGAGGTTGGCGTTGGCCGCGGTATGGGCGAAGGTGACGAAGCCGGTGCCCATGTTCCAGATCAGGTTGGGAAGGATGAGAAGGAACGCCATGGCCCCGGCCAAGAGCAGCCCGGCCCGGCCCTTGGCGGCACCGATGAGGCGCCGCCGCGCCGCACCGTCGAGCGCCAGCCAAAGCACGAAGCCTAAGATGAAGAACCCCATGGCGTATTTGGAGAGCAACCCGAGCCCGGTGGCGAGGCCGAGCGCCAGCCACCAGGGCGTGGCCGGCGCGGCGCCGTCGCCGAGCCGCACGGCGGCATAGAACGCGGCCGCCCAGCAGGCGAGCAACGGCGGGTCGGTGGACATGATGGACGACGAAAACGAAACGCCGGGCAGGGTCAGGTAAAGAAGGGCCGCGAAGAATCCGGCCCGCGGCCCGTAAAGCCGCGCCCCGGCCCCGTAACAGAAACACGCGGCAATGCCGTGAAGGATCGGCGCGCTGGCCTTGATGCAGGCCTCCCCGGACCCGCACAACGCGGTGAATGCCGCGATCAGCCAGGCGACCATGGGCGGCTTCGAATAGTATCCCCAGTCGGGGCTGAGAGACCAGCTCCAGTACTGGGCCTCGTCGGGGTGGAGATCGAAGGGGTAGACGGTGAGGTAGGCCAAGCGAACAATGGTGATCGCGCCCACCGTGAGCCCCACGCCGAGCGGCGCGAACCATGGCGAAGGCGGGGCGCCAGGGACCGGGTTTTGCGGCGGTGGCGTCATGGCGAAGGCGTGCGAGTCATCGGGCTCCAGATTAGAGCGCTTTCCGCTCAAAGAGAACCGGTTGGCCGCCACGATCTTCCGCGGCGCCGCCGCCGCGGCGAAATCATATGCTGCGATCGACGCGCTGAAGGTTGGCCAGTTCGGGAAACAGCTTCCAACAAAGCCCGGCGATCAGCACAGAGAGAATGCCGCCGATCACCACCGTCGGCACCGCGCCGATCCACGCCGCCACGAAGCCGGCGCGGACCTCGCCGATTTCGTTGGAGGTGCTGATGAACACGGCATTCACGGCGCTGACCCGGCCGCGCATCCGATCGGGCGTCGCCACCTGGATCAGGGTCTGGCGGATGACCACGCTGATCGCATCCGCCGCGCCCAGCACCGCCATCGCCGCCAGCGACAGGGCGAACCACGTGGACATGCCGAATACGGTGGTGGCACCCCCGAAGATGAAGACGCAGGCGAACATGATACGCCCGACATCGCGGGTCAGCGCCACCTGGGTCAGTAACAACAGCGTCACCACGGCGCCCGCGGCCACGGCGCTTCTCAATAGCCCCGCGCCCAAGGCGCCGACGTCGAGGATATCCTTGGCATAGACCGGCAGCAACGCCGTCGCCCCGGCGGCGAGAACCACGAACAGATCAAGCGAGATGGCGCCCAGGACCACCTTCTTCCCCCAGACGTAGCGGACCCCGGCCAGCAGCGTGCCAAGGCTGACCGGTTCCTCGTCCTTGCGTTGGCTGCGGGTGCGGATCATGGCCGCCGTGAGGATTCCCACCGAGAACCCCACGGCGGCCGATCCGTAGGCCACTTCGGGTCCCGCCAGGTAGATAAAGCCGCCGATGGCGGGTCCGCAAATCTGCGACAGCTTGCTGGCCGACGTGTTCCAGGCGACCGCATTGGGGAATTCCTCGACCGGCACCAGATTCGGCAGCAGGGCATTGGTGCAAGGCATGTAGAAGGCGCGCCCCGATCCGTAGAACACTAAAATCATGAAGGCCGGCCAGACCTCTTTGGTCCCCGACAGGGCGAACAGGGTGAACAGAACCGCCGAAATCAGCATCACCAGATAGCAGCCGGCGAGCACCAGGCGCCGGTCGAAACGGTCGACGACGTATCCGGTGACCAGCGCGAACCCCAACCCCGGGACGAAGATGGCCAGGCCGATATAGGCGAGGTTCAGGGGATCACCGGTGAGGTCGTAGATCTGATAGGCGATCACCACCATCACCATGTGCAGCGACAGCGAAGTGAACAGCTTGCCGAAGATCAGAAGCCGGAAATCGCGATGCCGGAAGGCCACGGCCCCTTTTTTAGCGGCCGGGCCCGGATCTTGTTGCGGCGAGGCCCCGCCGTCCGCGGGCACGCCGTTCACGCCGTTCAAGTGGCGCGTTCCTTCTCATGATGAGGTGAGAATGCGGCGCCGAGGGATGGAGCGGGTGATGGGAATCGAACCCACGTATTCAGCTTGGGAAGCTGATGTTCTACCATTGAACTACACCCGCTGATGTGATCGCCCGGCCCTGTTCTAGCGGCTTCACCCCCCTGCCATCAAGGGAAAGGATGGGGTAGGCGGGCGGGCAGGCCGCCCTCGGCGGCGGGTGTTGACCGGGGCGGCGGCGTTAGGCGTTCATTAACCATGACCAAAGATTAGAGTGGACGCGGCGGCCAAAGAGGTTTTTGATTAGCATCGGAATCGGTGCTGATACGCCATAGGGGAAGAGCAATCAGTCGAAAGCCTCGAACCTGGAGCGAGAGCAAATGAAATTGAGCAAACACGCCGATTATGCCATTCGCGTATTGGTGCATTTGGCTGTCCAGCCCGGCAGGAAAATTTCCATCGCCAGCATCGCGGAGGCCGAAAACATATCCTGCAACCACCTGATCAAGGTCTCCCAAAATCTGGCGCACCTCGGTTATATCGTCGGTTACCGGGGCAAGGGCGGCGGAACCGCCCTCGCCAAACCCGCCAGCGGCGTCAAACTCGACCGCCTTATTCAGCAAGTCGAGCGTAATCTGCGGCCGGGCGACCGACTGCAACCGGACCGGCCCGCCGAAAGCGGCAAGCTTTTAGAACAGGCCTTAGAAGACGCCCGCGCCCGGTTCATCGAATCGCTTTCCCGTTATACCCTCGCCGACCTGGTCGAAGACGCCTTGGGCAAACGGGCGCCGGTGGCGGACGTCGTTGCCGACCTGGCGCGTCGTGACGGCAGCAACGCGGGATAACCCTGCCCTTCCATTCCCCGCCATCCCTTGACGGCACACCTGCGATGGGAGTATGAACCCCAGGTTCGTGGAGATTTGTGCCGGCCGGCTTGCGTCCACGTAAAACAAATCGCTAAAAGGTCGGGTGCTTGAACAAAGCCCTGGCCCTCGGCCGGGGTTTTTTGATGCCCACTCGTGGAGGAGCGCACCATGACCGACGACGCCAAGGGAGCCAATGGATTGCGGCCCAGGACCAATCTCGTTCGCGGCGGAACCAACCGGTCCAGCTTCCAGGAAACCTGCGAGGCGATATTTGCAACCTCGGGCTATATATACCTTTCCGCCGAGGAAGCCGAAGCGGCATTCAAGGGGGAGAACGACAAATATATCTATTCCCGTTTCTCCAATCCCACCGTCACCATGTTCGAGCAGCGCATGGCGCTGCTGGAGGGCAACGATGCTTGCCGCGCGACGGCGACGGGCATGGCGGCGGTCTTCGCTTCGCTGATGTGCATGCTCAACGCCGGCGACCGCGTGGTTTCGTCCCGCGCGCTCTTCGGCTCCTGCCTAATCGTGGTCTCGGAAATCCTGCCCCGCTACGGGATCGAGGTCGAGATCGTCGACGGCACCGATCTCGACCAATGGAGCCAAGCATTGTCCCGGCCCACCCGGGCGGTGTTCCTGGAAACCCCCTCCAATCCGGGGCTGGAAATGATCGACCTCGAAGCGGTTGCCGATCTGACCCACAAGGCGGGTGGACGGCTGGTGGTGGACAATGTCTTTGCCTCGCCGGTGTTGCAGAAGCCCATGGCCTTCGGCGCCGACGTGGTGGTCTATTCGGCGACCAAGCATATCGACGGCCAGGGCCGGGTCATGGGCGGCGCGATCCTGGGCGATCCCGAATACATGGAGGACCACTTGGCCCTCTTCCTGCGCCACACCGGACCCGCGCTCAGCCCCTTCAATGCCTGGACCCTGTTGAAGGGACTGGAGACCCTCGACATCCGGGTCAAGGCGATGTGCGACAATGCCGTCGAAATCGCTAACTGGATGGCGGCCCGCGCCGACCTCACCCGGGTGGTCTATCCCGGCTCGATCGATCATCCTCAAAGGGCGCTGGTGGAAAAACAGATGACCGGCCCCGGAACGCTGATCGGCTTCGAATTGCCGGGCGGCAAGGCAAGCGCCTTCAAATTCCTGAACGCCCTCAGGCTGATCGACATTTCAAACAACCTGGGCGACGCCAAATCCATCGTCACCCACCCGGCGACCACCACCCACCGAAGCCTGAGCGAAGACGACCGCGCCGCGCTCGGCATCACGCCGGGTTATATCCGCATTTCGGTGGGGCTCGAGGACCCGGCCGACGTGATGGACGACATCGACCAAGCCCTGGCCACGGCCGGGACCTGA
>JAPUGG010000213.1 GCA_027292975.1 Alphaproteobacteria bacterium
TTACATGGGAACTCATTTCATCAATTGGCGTTTAGCCCTCGCCGCCACGGCGGCACTGGGGGCGGCGGCGTCCCTGGCCCCGGCTTCCGCCGAGGTCTCGTTTAAGGGAAAACGCGTTCAGCTCATTATCGCGTCCAGCGCGGGCGGCGGCACCGACCGTGTGGGGCGTCTCGTCGCCACCTACATGGAGAAGTATCTGCCTGGCAATCCGACCATCGTGATCCGCAACATGGGATCCGGCGGCGGCAAGATTCGCGCCGCCAACTATCTCATGAACAAGGCCAAACCCGACGGCCTAACCTTCATGCAGAGCGACGGCACGGTGATTTCGCCGGGCACTTTGCGGCGCCGTTCGGCCCGCTACGACCCCAGGAAGTTTGAGTATATCGGTTCCCTCAATCGCGGCGGTGCCGTCTTGTTCGTGAACCGTAAAGCCCATAAGCGGCTGATGGACAAGTCCAAGAAACCGGTGATCGTCGCCGCCATTTCGGGCACCCGTTCTTGGCAGGCCATGCCCATGTGGGGGGCCGAGTTCTTCGGCTGGAACGTGCGTTGGATCCCCGGCTACCGGGGTGTCGGGCAGATGAGCAAGGCCCTGCGGCAGGGCGAGATCGACATTTTCGCCACCAATAACGTCTTTGTCATCGACCAGCTCAAGGCCGACGGCGTCATCGATATTCTGGTCCAGGACGGTCAGCTCATCGATGGCAAGCTGTCGCGCCGCCCATCCTTCAAAAACGTGCCGGTTTTTGCCGACATGCTGAAGAAGGCGAAGATTTCCAAGTTATCGGCGCAGGGATATCGTTCGGTGACGGCGTCGTCCCAGATCGACAAGTGGATGGGGATGCCGCCGGGCACCCCCAAGGCAATCGTGAGGACGTATCGTGCGGCTTACAAAAAGTCGGTCCATGACCCCAAATTCCTCGCCATCGGCCGAAAGCAGTTCTCTAAGGAGATCAACTATATCGACGGGCCGACTGTGGCCAAGATGGTCCTTGAGGTGCACAGCGCACCCGGCGCGGCGGTGGATTACGCCGAGAACCTGAGGAAGAAATACGGCCTCGCCGCCTTCAAGAAGAAGCGCAAGAAGAAGAAGAAAAAGAAGGCCAAAGGCAGCTGATCTAAGGGTCTGATCCCAAACCCACCCATGGCCGGCGGGCCGCCGGGCCCGCCGGCCTTTCCATGCAGGCCTCATGGTTGACGCCCTTCTGATAGCCATCGGGGAGATCTTCAAGCCCTGGCCCCTGTTCCTGATGCTGATCGGCATCCTGGGGAGTTCATTCTTCGCCGCCCTGCCGGGCATCGGCGTGTTGTTGCTGATCACCATCGTCCTTCCCTTCGCCATAACGCTCGACCCCTACCCGGCGATCGCTTTCCTGTTGGGCATCGGGGCGGTGTCCAACACCGCCAACACCTTTCCGTCGGTGCTGATTGCGGTGCCCGGCAGCGCCGGCTCCCAAGCGACCATCGTCGACGGTTTCCCCATGGCCCAGAAAGGCGAAGCCAATCGGGCCTTCGGCGCCGCCTTCATCGCCTCGCCCCTGGGCGGCATTTTCGGCGCCGGGGTGCTGCTCCTCAGCCTGCCCATCCTCAGACCCCTGGTGTTGAGCTTCGGCTCGCCGGAATTCCTGATGTTGGTGATCTGGGGGCTGTCGGCGGTCGGCGTGCTCAGCGGCACGGCCCCCGTCAAGGGGCTGATCGCCGCCATTTTCGGCGTCCTGGTCTCGACCATCGGCATGGACAACAAGACCGGAATCGAACGCTTTTCCTTCGGCGGCGAATACCTGGTGGACGGGATCAGCCTGATCCTCGTCGGCCTCGGCATCTTCGCGGTGCCCGAGATGATCGCGCTGGCGGTGCGCCGCACCTCCATCGCCGAGACCGAGGGCCTGGGCCATGGCCTGGTGCAGGGCATGCGCGACGTGTTCGAGAACTGGTGGCTGGTGATCCGCTGTTCGCTGATCGGCGTCTGGGTGGGCGTGCTGCCCGGGCTGGGGTCTTCCGTCGCCGATTGGTTCGCCTATGCCCATGCGGTGCAGACCGAGAAGAATCCGGAGAATTTCGGCAAGGGCGACGTGCGCGGCGTGATCGCGCCGGAAGCCTCCAACAACGCCAAGGAGGGCGGGGCGCTGATCCCGACCATCGCCTTCGGCATCCCGGGATCGACGTCGCTCGCCTTGATGCTGGTGGCGTTCATTTCCGTCGGGATCACCCCGGGCGCGGCCATGTTGACCACCCAATTGCCCTACACCATGGCCATGATCGTGGTGCTGGTGGTGGCCAACGTGATCGCCGCCGGCCTCGCCATCGGCGCCGCCGGCCAGTTCGCCAAGCTTTCCCTGATGCCGTTCTACATCATCGTTCCCATGACCCTGATCCTTTGCGTCTCGGCCTCCTACGCGGCCCATTACGTGTGGTGGGACGTCCTGACCTTCCTCTCCTTTTCGGTGCTGGGCTATTTCATGAAACTGTTCGACTGGCCGCGCCCGCCGCTCTTAGTGGCGGTGGTTCTGGGCGGGCAGCTGGAGGGGTATCTCTGGCTTTCCAACGCGCGCTACGGCTGGACCTGGCTGCTCCAGCCCGGCGTGCTGGCCATCCTTCTATTGGTGATCGTCACCCTGGTGGTGCCCATCTACAAGCGGTTGCGCCGCGGCCAAGGCGTGCGCGGGGAGGCGGTGGAGCCGCTCAGCCGGGCCCATCGTTGGGGCGATATCGGCTTCCTGGTGTTGCTGATGGGTCTGTTGGCGGCGGCGGCCACGGTCAGTGACGATTGGGCCCTGCGCGCGTCGCTGATGATCTTCTGCCTGGCCGGGATCGGGATTCCCCTGAGCCTCGGCCAGATCGTCATCCATGGCCGCGCCATCGCGTCCCGCTCCCGGGACCTGGCGCCGCCCCTCGATTGGGCCAAGGCGGCGGTGGAAACCAACCGGACCGTCATCGCCCTATTGTGGCTGGCCGCGCTTTGCGCCGGGGTCTATCTGATCGGTTTTCATATCACCGCCGCCGCCTATGCCATCATGTTCGTCCGCGTCTATGGCGGCAGCTGGCGCGAGGCCCTGATCATCGCCGGCCTCGGCGAGCTCTTCGTCATCACCGTGTTCGACTGGCTCTTGAAGGTGTTCTGGCCGGTGCCGTTCCTCTTCGAGCCCTTCATCGAGGGCTGGATTTAAGCGCGGGTTAGTGGGGGCCGATGACGGCACCGGCCCTCCGAATGATCACGGGACGAAATGCAGATTGACGATTTTGGAACCAAGGGTGGACACCGCCTGATGGAGTTCTTCTTTCCAATATTCGCTGGCCAGCTCCGATCCGCTCCCCAAGCGCAAGGGCGGTGTCTCTTGCTCCCAGGGCCGGCCCACGGTTCCCATGAAATTGGTCCAGATGAAATTGGTCCAGATATGGAGTTGAAGCGACGGTTCCAGATCGTCACGGCCTTTTCGATTGAGGGTCACCGATTGCACCTGCACGGTGAGGTAGGCATCGAACCCCATCTCCCGCGGCCGCCGATGGCGGGCCAGGTGGAAGGGAACGGATCGGAAGCGATGGCGCGTTCTTTGCCGGCCCAGAATTAGAATTTGGCGGCCGATCTTTTCGCTGATCGTTTTTTTATCGAGCGTTCTCTTGGGGATCCGTCCGGCGAGCGCCGGCACACTGGAAAGTGTCCTCGTCACCGGTTTGGTTTTTTCTATACGAATTTCACCGATCGTCGAGAGGATAATCGTGTTTATCGTCGCGATCGAGCTACCGACGGCGAGTGCGAAGGGGAAAGCCCTCCCAGAATTACGGACCATTTTCGGGACAATCCTGAAAGACTTATTAACGGCGTCTCCAAAATCGTGTCTCTTGAGACCAACCGCCCATCGGCCTAGGTCCACGACTTCGGGCCCTTGCTTGACCCACTGGCGGAATGCCGGATCGAAATCGGACCAGTCCTGCCCCATGGAATCTTTGGGGCCCAGGGCAACCACCGCGATGTTCAAAATCCTGCCTTGGATCAATCGGGAAATTCTTTGCTTATCCTCGGGGATCGATTCTTCCGAGGGCAGCCCCTGTTTCGAAGCGCAGGCGCCAAGAAGGTAGATGCAGGTTACTAATATGAACGAACGTTTGTTCATATAATGAATAAAAAAAACGCCGGTCCTGTCTCCTGTGTAGGGTCTTCTTCCGTTATTTCCCATTCCCCCGCGACGACAGACGTCACCGCCAGCGGAAAGAATGTTCGACGGAACCGTTTCGGATTTGGGTGTAAAGTATTTCAATTGGGTTTTCATCGGACTCTCTCCCCCTGCTTCGGCGCAATAAGATTGAACACGATAAAAGTGAATGAACGATTGTTCATATACACTAATTGAACAATCGTTCATTCGTCAAGCAAAAATTTTATCAGCCTTTCAGGAGTCGGAAACACATGGCCGCTGTTTCATCGGCGCGTTTTATCATTTTGCCTTTCAAACGGCCCAGAATGCATGAGTCAATGGCCTGGATGACCGCGCCAGTGACAAGCGAGGCGGCGAGATCGGGATCGGTGTTGGGAATCTCTTTTCGGGCCATGGCATCGGCGATCACCACCCTGAAAACGGCGTAGGGATTGTTTGGTGAGTCTGCCAGACGACCAAGACGTCGATGCCCAAGATGAATGTGTCGGGATGTAAAAACATAAGTGAGCAGCAGGGGGTCTTCATCAAAACGGCTAAAAGCAAAGCGAATCATGTCGCGCAGCTTATTCGGTAGTGTCGTTTGTGCCTCGGCACATTTTCGCAGCCGTCGTCCAGCATCCTCGAAACCTTGCCTGAAGATATTGAAGGCCAAATCTTCTTTGCTGTCATAATGATTGTACATCGCACCTAGGGAGACGGCGGCGGTCTTGGCGATGTCGCGGATAGTCGTCTCGCCGATGCCTTGTTCGACAAAGTGCTTTATGGCGGCGCGCTCGATTCGATAGCGTGTCTCCGAAGCGCGGTCTGCTCGTGTGTTCATATCCAATCCAAATTCTGCACATAAATGAACGAATGTTCATTCTATGGGGGTCGGCCAAGCAATGCAACACCGGTGATCACCACAGGGTGGCATCGAGGGCTGGATTTAAGCGCGGGTTAGTGGGGGCCGATGACGGCACCGGCCCCCAAGAATGATCTAAGTCACCGCCTTATCGCGGACATAACGGTCCGACTCAATTCGATGTCGGGCATCCCCTCGTGACCCGGTCTTTAAGCCCTTTTGCTCAGAAATATGGGGTGGCAATTCCGATGCCACCCCAGTCCATACTCAGGTCTTTATTCATTTTGCTTACGGTCCACTGTTTCCAGGGCCATACCCCGAGCAATCCATTGCGTTGCCATCGCCACCGACGATGTCGATTGCCGTTTGGTCTTCGAAGTCGGCGCTGGATTCGGTATCCAGGCAAGTGACGGTGCCGTTGACCGTAACCGAACCGGAGCCTTCCAAGGTAAAGGCAATCGCGGAATCACGCTGGAGCACGATGTTCCCATAGACCGTGCCATTGGTATCCTTACGCAACCGAAGCAACGCATGGCGTTCGACAGTGATATTTCCGGTGAGCGTAAAATCGCGCAAGTCCGCCTGGCTCTGATTTGACACGCCGAGTGCACGGCCATTGGTAGAAGTAATGATGTCAAGGCCCCTGCCTTGGCGCAGGAAAGACCCGGCGAGGACTCTGATGGCGCTACCTCCACCTGGTTCATCCGCCGTGTTGGTGATGGTATTTCCGCGCAAGCGAAGCACTCCACGCCGGTTGACCAACACCCCGCCACGGTTAGCCGCCGAGTCCGGGATGTCCGATGTAATCATACTGTCCTCCAGGAAGACGAAGCCACTGTCCGAAACCGTAAGCGCCGTCCTGGTATTGCCGGAGATAACGATATTTTCAAGTTCGCCCGTTGAATTGTTGTTGAAATGAAGGCCACGTTGGCCATTATTCGAGAAGGTTGAATTTTCGATGTTAACGAAAGAGCCGCCACTCACCAAAAGACCGTCGCGGCCATTGTTGGAGACCGTGGTGATGGTCGGGTCCCCTTCAATTACGGCACCGAAATTTCTTGTTATGCGTATCCCCTCGCGCCCGTTGTTCGTGATGGTCCCACGGTTTATTTGGGCGAATGAATGGTCCGTTACCAAGACGCCCCGGCGAAGATGGCCGGAACTCGTCACCCTATCGAGAAGTATGCTGGCACCTTGGAAGGCGCCGATACCGGAACATCTGCTGATGGTACAATCCTTCACCGTCATGTTGGTGAATTGGACGAGCTGGGTGCCAACCACTATGACTCGGCCCTTGATACCGTCAGTCGCTGTGGCGCCTGAAAGACGGATATCATCTTTATTTCTGATGAGCACATTTTCGACACAGACGCCGGTGATCGAAATGACATCGCCAGGAACGGCGGCGTCGATCGCGTTTTGAAGGACAGGCGAAGCGTCGGGGCAAGCTACCGGTATAAATACCGCATGGACTTTGCCGTAAGTAGTCAACAGCCCAATGACGGCGACGAGGCAGACCCTCGATACGAAAGAAATCCATTTCATGATCAGTCTCCCTGATAAATGTCGAACCACATCAAGGCGCTGGCACAAACCTCGGATAGGCACCCGGATGCACCAAATAGACTGGGACTGAAAAACGGCTAGGACAGCTTCTTTGGCGAGCACACGCGACATGTGGTGTTCGCTATAAGCATTGATCCAATTGTGACGGTCTTTAACAAACAAGTCTATCGCAAAAGTGTTAATTGGTTAACGCACTGCCATTCCCGGTTGCTGATCGCCGGGCTCGGTGGTCGGCGGGAAGGAGGCTAAGCAGCGCCGATCAAACAAGGTCTTGGGCTCATGTTCTGGTGCGTCGAAGCCGCGGTAAAGTTGTAGAAGCCGGAAATAGCCCAGGTTTCCCGGCGCTCTATTCTTCTCGTTTGGGCCCGTGACGCAGGGAGTATTGGGGCCCGC
>JAPUGG010000214.1 GCA_027292975.1 Alphaproteobacteria bacterium
CGCCCCGCCCGACCAATCCCGGGGACTGACCGATGCCGCCAATCGGCCGCGCAACTCGGGCCTTCTCATCGACGCCACCATGAAATGGCCCTACCCGCCGCTGTCCTTGCCCAAGAAGCAATACATGGACCGCGCCCAGGAAATCTGGCGGGAGCTGCAATTTCCCAAGTTGGACCTCAAGACCCCGTGGTACGGCTATTCCCTCGGCCATTGGACCGAGGAAGAGGCGCACGAAGCCGACCTCGCCGTAGAGGGGCGCCACTATGAGACCGGCGAGAAACTGCGCCGGATGCGCAAGATGATGGAAGACTAGCTTTGTGGCTGGCCGGAAAGTGCTCTAGATTTCGTTTCCCAATTGATCGGGGAGGATGACATGGCCGAACCCAGCGCGACCACCGAACAAGCCCGGGAAGCCTTCGACCGCAAGGTGCGCCAACGCGACCTGCTGGGGTATTGGATGATCCCCGACCGCAGCGACGGCTACCGCGAGCCGAGCCCCTCCTACGGCCCCCATCTCTGGCATTGGGACGATCTCAACGAGGTTTTGCACGAGGCCATCGACAACATCCCCACGGAAGAGGCCATGCGCCGGTTCGTCGGCTTCCAGCACCCCGACATCGAGATGGGGACGACGCCCAACCTGATGATGGGGGCCCAGTTGCTCGACCGGGGCGAAACCGCGCCCTGCCACCGCCACACCATGGACGCGGTGCGCTTCGTCACCATGGGCGACGGCTCCACGTCCACCGTGGTGGAGGGCGAGCCCTTCGCCATGGCCCGGGGCGATCTGGTGACCACGCCCAATTGGAGCTGGCACGACCACGTCAGCGGCGGCAAGGAGCAGACGCTCTGGATCGACGTCGCCATGGCGCCGCTGATCCGCCATTTCGGCATCGGCTTCGCCGAGCCCCACCAGGCCGACGCCCAGGAGGTCAACAAGCCCAAGGATTGGTCCCGGGCCCAGTTCGGGCCGTTACGGCCCAAGACCCCCGATTATTCGGACACCGCCCGCAGGCCGCCCTACCGCTACGCCTGGGAGGACACAAGGGCGATGCTCGACAAGCTCGCCCTGGGCCCGGGCGACCCCTTCGACGGGGTCTGCGTGCGCTATTGCGATCCCATCACCGGCGGGCCGACCCTGCCGACGGTGGATTGCGAGATGGTCATGCTGCGCCCTGGCGAGGTCACCAAGACCCACCGCCATACCCACGCCGCGATCTATCACGTGTTCGAGGGCGAGGGGGTGAGCGTCATCGCCGAGAAACGGTTCGAATGGAAAGAGGGCGATACCTTCGTCGTCCCCACCTGGGCCTGGCACCATTTTGAGAACAACACCGGAGACCAGGCGCTGCTGTTCTCCATCAACGACGGCCCGATCATGCGGGCACTTTGCTTCGACCGCGAAGAAGCCGCCCAGTAACCGCCCTAAGGGCTTATCCATCATATCCACGGGCCGGCCGGCTCCCTAGGCCTCGGCTGGCGCGCCGACGCGGCGCCCCAAGAGGCGGCGGAGTCGGGGAGTGCTGTGATGTTGTCGGCGCGCAGCGCTTGGCTGGGCGTCTAGGCGGATCGCACTTCCGCTAGGAACTTGTCGACTTCGCTACGCAGGGAATGGGAAAGACGCGACAGATCGCTCGCCGCCGACTGGACCCGAGTTGCCACCTCGCCGGTTTCGGACGCCGCGGTATTGACCTCGTCGATGCAGGACGACATATGGGCCGAGCCCTTGGCGGTTTCCTGAACGTTGGTGGAGATCTCCTGGGTGGCCTTGCCCTGCTGGCCGACCGACTGGGCCATGTCCCGGGTAATGGAGCTGATCTCCTCGATCACACCGGTGACGTGCCGAATGGCCTCGACCGTCTTGCCCGTGGCGGACTGGATGTGCGCGACCTGGGATGAGATTTCCTCCGCAGCATTCGCCGACTGGCCGGCCAGTAACTTCACTTCCGAGGCGACGACGGCAAAGCCTTTCCCCGCCTCGCCGGCCCTGGCCGCCTCGATCGTCGCATTGAGGGCCAGCAGGTTGGTCTGGTTGGCGATGTCCTGGATCAGGTCGATAGAGCTCGCGATCTTGTCTCCGGCGCTCGCCAAATCCTCGATGGTGCCGGTGGCTTCCTCGGCGCCCTTCACGGCGGTTTCGGAGATTTCCGTGGAATGATTGGCCTGCCTACCGATTTCCTCGATGGAGGCGGACAGTTCCTCGGTCGACGAGGCGACGGCCTGCATATTGGCGGTGGCCTGCTGCGCACCCGTCACCATGGCCTGAGACTGGCCCGATACTTTCTTGGCGGTATCGGCCATCTGGCTCGCCGTGCTTTCCATCCCGCTTGCGGATTCAAGCAGGTTCTCGACCACGCTTTTCACACTGCTCTCGAATTGATTGGCGAGGGCCGCGAGCGCCTTCTTCTTCTCTTCCTGGGTCTGGCGGTCCTGTTCCTGCTTTTCGGCGGCCATGCGTTCGACATTAGTGAGCGCGGCGCGGAAACTATCCGTGGCTTCGCGCACCGATTCAAGCTCGGCAAGCCGGGCCTTGTCCATCTTGGCGTCCATATTGCCGGCGCTCAGTTCTTTCAGAACGGCACTCGCGCGCGTCAGCGGAATAATCAGTTCCCGGCGCCCTATCCATCCGGTTACCATGAGGAACAGCAACATAAGGACGAGCACGCCTGCCGCCGTAAATTCGATGGTCTTGACCTTGTCGGTAATGGCGTCGATGCTGCGCACGGCTGTCTCCGCCGCGCCGGAGGAAATCGTTTTGCTAATGCGAGCGAGAATTTCTTCCGCCGCCGTGCTCTTTGCGGCGGCATTCATCCGCTCCTGCAGGATGGTGCTTCGCAGGGAGAATATGTTCCCCAACTTACCAAAATTCTCGATCATTTCGGGCAGGTATTCGAAATCGCCCCCGGTGCCCGGCAAATTTTCCAGCAGCGCAAGCACGCGCCGGTGAATGGCGGCGAACCGCTTGGCTTGGCCTTCGATCGCTTTGGGATCGTCCATCCGTTCTGCGCTATCGAGGAGAATACGATTCTTGCGCAGCGTCGTCAGAATGTCCTGGGAAACGGTACTGACCTGGAACAGGGTATCCATTTCACCGCTGGCGATGTTCAACTCTGCCTTGCTCGCCTTGGCGACCCCCTTGATCAGGCCGCGGAGCTGCGCCGTCGAATCGCCGGCGATGGACGCGAGATTGTCGTCGGCATCCTTGACGATCCTGTCCGCCCGGACCAGTTGCTTCGAAATTTCGACGTCGAATTTATGCGCCTTCTCGGCGTGGCCGTGGGCCGCCTCTATGGCGGCAAGCGCACCGGCGATCTGGTTCTGCTGTTGGGCAGAGGTGCCCTTGGCAAGGCTGGCCGCTCTCGCCTGGGCATCGGCCAAAGCCTTGTCGCGCCGGTCTGTCGGCCCCGGTTCGATGACCTGCTTGGCGAGGCGCCGCAGCGTTTCGGTGGCGAGGGAGCGCTGGTGCTGGGAGGTGACATCGCGCATGTCGATGTTCTGGGTCTTCCGGGCGACCTGCTCGATTTCCCTGAGGTCGATGCCGATGATCGCCGATACCCCCAGGATGACGGCGAGAAACAGAATCCCGACCGAAAGGGCCGCCTTGCTCAGGCTGATACCCTTGCCGCCGGCTTTTTTAGATTCCTTTGCGTTTTTACGAAACATGCATCAATCCTGCCGGTTGAAACTCAAGTTGCGGAGAAGGGGGTGGGGCCTTCGGGACCCCAGCCCCCATTCCATGGCCTCAGGAACCGGGCATGCCGGTGTTGAGGATAAGCTTCTCGGAGGTGCTGTGCTTGCGGCCGTCCACGGCGTTGAAGGCGGCAATCGCGATCTCGATGCTGCCTTTGGCGGAGATCACCGCGTCGTCGGCATTGCCCGTATTGAGCTTGCGGGCCATCTCCAGGTACCAGCGGCCATCGCGCCACACGCCCTTGGCCTTGACGTCGGCGATGCTGCCGGTCGGGCTCATGTTGAGCTTGTAGCGCGGCATGACGTCCTTCTGCTTGACGTCATAGCGGGTCGGCTTGTAAAGGCGGCTGCCCTTGTCGCTCTTGCGACGGACATAGACGGTCTTGCCGTCCGGCGTGGTGAACTTCTTCGCCTTCTTGACCGGCTTGTCGGACACGATCCAGTGCTTATCGTGGGCGAGGCCCATGGGATTGGACCGGGATGCCTTCCAGTGCCAAACGTCGGCGGTGAAGTTACTGCCGTCGATCTTGCTGGCCGAGAAGTTTCCCGACATTTTCAGGGTGATGGCGAAACGGTCTTCCATGTCCTTGGTTTTCTTGTAGGACTGGGAGCCGGCATCCCACTTGTAGGGCTTATGGAGCACATCCTGGGTGGAATCGGCCCATTCGGCCAGCACATAGATCATGTCGCCGTGAACGGCGAACTTGATCATGACCGAGGAGACCCCGCCGTCGCCCTTGAGGGCGACCGTCGTGCCCTTGATGCCTTTCCAGTCGTCGGTCTTGCCGTCAAGGGTGAACGCGTTGGGCGCGACCGGCGCGTCGATGGACTGGGCGGCCCCGGCGGGCGCGGCCATGGCGAGTGTTGCCATCACCATCCCGGCGGTCACCAAGCCGGTGAAATTCAGGTTCTTGTTAAACATGGTTGCCTCTCGTATTCAAGGTTGCGTAAAGCAGGAAGTTAACTGAAGCAGTTCCTTCCAAGAGGCGCGGATGATGCTGCGTTAACTTTAAAAAATGATTAATATTTTATGCAGGTCTGCATATTTTAATTTTTTCTTATCTATAAACTGGGATTCCCCGGATGGCTCCTCCCAAGCACCGAACACGGCAGCACGATAGGGTATTGACCCAAAGCATGGCCACAAAGGTCAGAAAGATCGCCATCTAAATGGAGAATCCAGGCTAAGATTTATTGCCCGGCGCCGCGGGTCAGCACGGACTCGTCCATGAATTCGCCCATGCGGCAGGTGACGCCGTTCTTGGCGAGCTCTTCCAAATAGAGCCGGTGAATGCGCGGGTCCTGGTCCTCGTATTCGATCTGGAAGCCGCCGTCGTTGACGTTGACGTCGACCCCCATCTTGATGGCCTTTTTCTCGGCACTGAACGGATAGCGGGTCGAGCCCATGGCCGTCGCCACGTAGCGCACCGGTTCG
>JAPUGG010000215.1 GCA_027292975.1 Alphaproteobacteria bacterium
CGCGAAATAGAGCAGGAACATGTGCCCCGGCAGGTCGTGGATCTTGATTTCGACCAGGATCGGGCCCATGAGGACGGCAGCCAGGATATAGGCCGAGGGCGTCGGCATGCCGAGGCCGAGGATGATGGTGAGCAGCGCGGCGATCACCAGGGTGAAGAACACCTCGGCATCGGTGATGGCGTAGATCACATGGGCGAACTTGGAGGCCAGCCCGGTCATGGTGATGCCGGCGATCACCAGCCCGGCGGCGGCGCAGGCGCCGGCCACCGGCACCATGCGCATGGCGGTCTCGGCCAGGGCCTTGTAAAAACCGACGAGGCCGATCCGCGTCTTCTTCTTGACGGCGGCCACCGCCAGCACAGAGGCCGAGCCGAACACCGCCACCATGGTCGGCGTATAGCCCTCGAGGAGCGCTGTGGTGAGCGCCACCAGAGGCACCAGGAACAGCCCGCCCTGCTTGAGGACCGGCAGGAGACGGGGAATGCGTTCGGGGTCCAAGCTGCCGTAGCCCATCTTGATGGCGCGGAAATGGACCTGGGAATAGACGCAGACGTAATACAGTGCCGCCGGCAAAATCGCCGCGACGGCGATGTCCACGTAATCGATATTGGTGTACTCCGCCATGATGAAGGCGGCCGAGCCCATCACCGGCGGCACCAGGGAGCCGCCGGTCGACGCCGCCACCTCGATGCCGCCGGCGACGGTGCCCTTGTAGCCGAGCCGCTTCATGATGGGGATGGTGATCGATCCGGTGGTCACCACGTCCGACGTCGGGCTGCCGGAAATCATGCCGTACATGGCCGAAGAGACCACCGCCACCTTGGCCGGCCCACCCGGCTTGCGCCCGGCGATGGCGGCGGCGAAGTCGAAGAAGAAGTCGGATCCCTTGGCGTAGAACAACAGGGTGCCGAACATCACGAACAGGAAGGCGTAAGTCGCCGCCACCTGCACCGGCAGGCCCATCACGCCGTCGGTGGTGAACACCATGATGTCGAGGAAATGGTTGTAGTCGATATAGCCGTGGCCCATCACCCCGCCGATCCAATGTCCGAAGAAATTATAGGCGACGAAAAGTAAAACGATCACGGTGAGCCCCAGGCCCGTGGTGCGCCGGGTGATCTCGATGGTCAGGACGAAGACCAGGGTGCCGAAAACCGTCTGCCAGAAGGTGAGCGGGGAGAACAGCGAAATGCGCTCCACGGTCTCGGGCGCGGTGAGGGCGAAAAATATTCCCGTCACCAGGCTGGTGAGGGAAAGCCCCCAATCGATCAGGGAAGGTTGGGTGGGATCGGAATCGGCGCGCGCCCCCACGGTCAGGAAGGCGAGGGCCATCATCCCCATGATGAAGATGGCGCCGAGCAGCCACGGATCGAGGATCACCACCGTCGCCGCCAGGACGACGAACACGGCGAGCCCGGCGGCAAACGGCGTGATCACCCAGTTCAGCCAGCCGGTCGGCCGGCGCCGGCAGCCGACCGAAAACCAGGTGCCCGGATCGAGGAGGATGTTTCGCGCCATGGCAATCCGCTAAATTTAAAAGAAAGGCGGGGAAGCGGCTGCGGCTTCCCCGCCTTGGGTTGCTTTTCGCCGGGGCCGGCTACATCAGGCCCGCTTCCTTGTAGGCCTTGATGGCGCCGGGATGGTGGGCCGCCGTCGATGGCTGGGCAATCGACTTCGGCGTCGTCGCCTTCTTCAGCGCGCGGTGGGCCGACTTGAAGGCCTCGATCTGGGTCAGCATGGCCTTGGTGACGTCATAGGCCGTCTTATTGGACATGGATTTGTTGGCCATGATGACGGCGCCGAAGCAGACGCTGTGAGAATCGACGTGGAGGAATTTGTATTCCTTGGACTGCACCTTGCACCGCTCGAGCCCGAACTGCTTGGCGACCCGGTTGGCGGCGCCCTTGCCCTGGTTCAGCATCAAGAGCGGAATGCCCTTGGCCATCTCGCGGATGCGGCGGTGGTTGAAGGAAAGGCCGACGGACAGGGCGTCGATGCGCCGGTCCAGAATCAGCTTGGTCATCTCACGGGACGCCGCGCGGACCAGCTTCCTGAACTTCTTGGGGTTGAGGCCGTTGGTCTTGAAGAAGGCCAGCGACACGTCGCCGTCCATGTTGCCGGGCCGGTTGACGGCGACCCGCAGCTTGGAGGCGTTCTTCACGAAGTCGGCCATGGAATTGATATTCAGCTTTTTGGCGACATCGGCATTCATCAGAAGATGGGTCAGCTGGAACCGCGCCGCCGGCGCATAGACCCGCACCAGGACGCGGAGATCCTTTTGCGGCTTACCGCGGAATGGCCCGGTGCCCCGCACGGCGGAGGCGAGTTCCGGGTCCGTCGCGATCCCCATGGGGACCTTCTTGTCCTGGACCAGCTTGGCATTGGCGATGCCGCCCGAACCGGTCTGGTAGGTGACGGTGGAGCCGGGATAGGCCTTGGCCATGGCCTTGTCGAGGCCGAGGCCGATCCGCGACCACAACCCGCCCGGGCTCGCGCCCGCGAGGGTCAGGTTGTAGGTCTGGGCATGGGCCGGGGCCACGGCGAGAACCGCGGCGCCGAGAATGCCGATCAAGAGCTTGCGCATGGATGAACCTCCCTGAGTGGTTCGGTGGTGAAAGTGGTGGGGGCGTCCCGCCCGTCTAAGGTCTTAATTATGTTATGGTCTTTCGCTTTTGTGCCGACCTGTTTAACACGTTGGGCCATAGTTTGTACACGTTCCAGGCGGATCAGATCTTGGACCGCTCGAGCGTCGAGGGCACGAATAATTCTTCCGGCCTGAGTTCCCTGACGGCCAGTCCCTGGCGGTAATGGTAGCGCAGGAAGGCCTCGATGCCGACCCGGTTGGCCTCGAAGCCGTAGGGCCAGAACTCGTCCCCCATCAGCGCGCGGGCGTCGGCGTCATGGGCCTCCATCCAAGGATTGGTGACCCGGGGAATGTTGTTTTCGGCGACCTCAATCATGGCCAGTGCCTTGGCTTCCTCGAAGGCCTTGACGACGGAATCGGGCAGCCAGGGGTTGGCCTCGACCATGGCCTTGCGGATTCCCACCAAGTGCATGATGGGGAAGATGCCGGTGCGTTTGAAATAGGCCTTTTCCTGTTCCACGTAATCGGGGAAGAGCCGCCTTATATCGGGATGGCCCTGGTCGAAACAGGCCGGCGTGCGAGGCGCTATGACGGCATCGATCTCGCCCGCCGCCAACATGTCCTGGAGGGTCGCGCCCTCGGGGATCGGCTCCAGCTCCAGCCCCTCGGGCGGCACGAATTCGGTCCTCTGGCCGCGCCCCGCCTGTCGCAGGCCGCCCCAGCGCCAGCGGATATCGGTGGGCTTAACGCCGTAATCGTCCTCCAAGATGCCGCGCACCCAGGTCACCGCCGTCACCTGGTATTCCGGCGCGCCGACGATCTTGCCCTTGAGGTCCTGGGGCTTCTCGATCCCCGAACGGGTGTTGATGAAAATCCCCGAATGGCGGAACTTGCGGCCGGGAAAGACCGGGATGCCGAGATAGCGGCTGCTGCCTTCGGCGGTCAACGATACGAAGTTCGAAAAGGACAGCTCGGTAACGTCGAATTCCTGGTCGTGAAGCGCCCGGTGGAACATCTCCTCGGGTTCGAGCTCAAGCATGGTGGCCCGGCAGCCTTCGATTGCGGCGCGGCCGTCGAGAAGTGCCCGGGTTCGGTCGGAATAGCTAACGGCGACGGTGATGTTCAGCGCCATGGAGCGCGGCCCCCTTATAGACGCGGGACTAACCCCCGCATCGGCGCGGTCACCCTATCGCCCGCCAGCGGCCTAATCAAGGCGGCCCCGGGGAGCTTTGAGCTCATGGAGAATCCACACCAGGAGCCCCAGCAGCACCAGCGCGCCCGCCTGGTGGGCGGCGGCGAGGGGGACCGGCACCACCAGCAACAAGGTGGCGATGCCGAGGCCCGGCTGGACCAGTGCCGCCACGGCCGCGAGGTTGACCGCCAGGCGGGCGCGCGGCCCCAGCGCGGCGCCCCGGCCGCGCAGCCATAGCCAGAGAACCGCGGCCATGGTGAGGATGCCCAGCACCCGGTGGTCGAACTGGACCATGGCGACGTTCTCAAAAGGGTTGCGCCAGACCGGGGAGAGGGCAAGCAATCCCTCGGGGACCAGGCGCCCATCCATCAGCGGGAAGGTGTTGAACGTCATGCCGGCGTCGAGACCGGCGACGAAGGCGCCGCTCAAAAGGGTTATGGCCCCAAGCATGAGGGCCGTGTGCAGGGCGCCGGTCACGCGCTTGGCCGCGATCCTGGTGATCGGCGCGGGCGCCGACGTCCGATTCAGCACCATCCACAATAAGATCGCCGCCAAGACCACCGCCAGCGCCAGGTGGGCGGCAAGGCGATAGGGGCTGACCGACGGGTCGTCCACCAGGCCGCTCTTGACCATGACCCAGCCCATCACGCCCTGGGCCGCGCCCAGGGCCAGCAGGCCGCCGAGCTTGAGCGCCAGGCCGCCGCGCACCGATCCCCGGATCATGAACCAGAGATAGGGAAGGATGAAGACCATGCCGATGAGCCGCCCCCACATCCGGTGGGCGTATTCCATCAAGAAGATCGCCTTGAAATCGCTGAGGGTCATTCCGGTGTTCAGCGCCTGGTACTCGGGATAGGCCTTATAGGCGGCGAAGGCGGCCTCCCATTGGGCCGTGCCCAAGGGCGGCACGATTCCCATGAGGGGGCGCCAATCCACCATGGACAGTCCCGATTGGGTCAACCGGGTGACGCCGCCGATCACCACCATGGCGAAGATCATGGCGATCATCACGACCAGCCAGACGATGACCGATTTGGGGGTCTGTCGTGCTTGCTCGAAGGTCACTGACGGGTCTTTCTATCGCCTTGGGCGCGCCGCAATGGGGTCACGGGGTGCGTACTAGACGCCCATGAAGAGGCTTTTGAAGCGCCTGTCAAGGTTAGGGGCAGCAGTCTATTTCACAAAATTTCTTTGACTTTTGACCGTTTCACACTAAAAATATGTTTTAGAGACCATTATACATTTAGGAAATGTACTATAGGTGCTGAATTCGCACCGTAACCGGAGGACCGGCGCCCGCGCCGGGAATGGCAATGTCGGAAATAATCCTCGAGCCCGGAAAGGGATCGCGCGGTTCCCAGGCGAAGCGCAGCGCCGGTAATGGGTTGACCCGCAAGGAAGGGATCGGCGCCTATTCCGGCGTCGGTGCCGAGCCCCTGACACGGCTGAGCGATATCGACGAGTTCCGCACCGGCTACGCCAAGCTCAAGTCCGGCGAATGGGACGCCGGAAAATGGCAGGGCTATCGTCTGCGCTTCGGCGTCTATGGCCAGTTGCAGCCCAATGTCCACATGATCCGCATCAAGATCCCGGGCGGCGTGATGCCCTTCGACTGGGTCCGACGGGTGGCCGAGGCCAACCGCCGTTGGGGCGGCAGGAACATCCATATCTCGACCCGCCAGGACCTCCAGGTCTATTTCGTGAAGCCCGACGACGTGCCCGATTATCTCCAGTTTCTGGCCGAAGCGGGGATCACCACGCGCGAAGCCTGCGGCAATACCCTGCGCAACATGACCGCCTGCGCGCTCTCCGGCGTCTGCCCGAGGGAGCACGTGGACGCGGGCGCGGTGGCCCAGCGCCTGGCGGTCAGCTGGATCCGCCATCCGCTGGCCCAGCACATGCCCCGCAAGTTCAAGGCGACCGTTTCCGGCTGCGAGACCGACTGCGGTTCCAGCCACATCCACGATCTCGGTCTCGTCGCCACCCACAAGGACGGCAAGCCGGGGTTCAAGGTCTATGCCGGCGGCGGCACCGGCGGCATCCCCATTACCGCCACCCTGGTCGCCGATTTCGTCGAGGAGCACGATCTGCCGGCGGTGGTGGAGGCGCTGATACGCCTGCACCAGCGCTATTCCAACCGGCGCAATCGCAACAAGGCGCGGATCAAGTTCCTGAATAAGCGCTTCGGGCCGGAGAAATTCCGTGAACTGTTCGAAGACGCCTTCGCCGAGACCCGGACCATGCCCCAGCGCCCCTGGCAGCCCCTCGACTGGCGCCAAGGGGACGCCGCGGCGCCCGAACCGGATTCCATAGGCGGCGTCGTCGACGCTCACGACGGCAGCCAGGCGGTGGTGGTCCACCAGGAGCTGGGCTTGTTCACTTCGGACGAATTCGACGCCTTGACCGACCTCGCCGAGCAGGCCGGAGCGCGGGAATTCCGCACCACCCGGGACCAGAATCTGGTGATCGTCGGACTCGACCGGTCGAAGGTGGAAGACGTGGTCGACCGGGTCCGCGCCATGGGCTTCTTCGTCGAAGACGGCCCCGGTTCGGTCGCCAATGTCGTGGCTTGCCCGGGCACCTCCACCTGCGGCATCGGCATTACCAATTCCCAGAGCTTCGCCGCCACCATCCAGGACTCGGTGCGCGCCTATAAAGCCAAGCCCAACCTGACGGTGAAGATTTCCGGCTGCCAGAACGGCTGCGGGTTGCATCATGTCGCCGATTTCGGCTTCCGCGGCATGGGCAAGAAGATCGGCGGGCGCAACGCGCCCCATTACCAGATCTATATCGGCGGCCACGAGCGCGAGAATGGGCATATCGCGCTGGCCGGTCCGATCGTCCCCGCCCGCCTCGCCGAGGAAGCCCTGGATCTGCTGTTGGCAGGTTATGCCGGCGGCAGCAAAGACGGCGAATCCGTCCGCGACTGGGCGTTCCGGATCGGCAAGGAGGGCATGACGGCCCTGATCGAGCCGGTCGCCGCCAAGGTCAGGCCCGACGATGAAGGACTGTTCTTCGACTATGGCGAGGATTGGGAGTTCACGCCGCCGGCCGGCCGCACCGCCGAATGCGCGGCCGGGGTCCTCGACGACGATCTGCAGAGGGACCTCGCCGATGACGCCCTGATCAATGTGGACCGGGCGCTCATGGCCGGCGCCTACCAGGCCGCGGCCAGGTATGGGGCCGACGGGTTCCGTTTCACCGCCCAGCGCCTGCGCATCTTGGCCGGGCTGCCGGGTGAGGAGGACGATGCCGACGAGGTGATCGTCTCCACCATCCGCACCACCCATGGCGACGATTCCGAGGTGATGGCGGCACTGGAGCGGATCACATCGGCGCGGGCGCAGCTTGGGGCGGCCGGCGGCGGCAAGAGCGACGCCGAGACCACCGTCATGCGCGAGGCGCTGGCCTACTGGATCGACATGATCGACGAGGTGATCGCCCGGCCCCAGGCCTTGGGCGGCTTCGAGATGGGCGCGCTGGACGATTCCGGCGGCGGCGTCGCGGATATGATTAAGAACGCGCCCGGCGGCGGCACTTAAAGAGCGCGCGCCCCATGTATCCCATCGTGTTGGACCCGGCCCGCGTTCGGGCCGTGGTGGTAGGCGGTGGCGGTGGCGCGGTGCGCCGCATCGCCGGGCTGGAGACCGCCGGAATCTCCCATATCCGGGTCTTCGCGCCCGAGCCCGACGCCGATATCACCGCCAAGGCCGGGGCGCGGTTGGTCGCCCGGCTGCCGGGCGCCGAAGACCTTGATGGCGCCAACCTGGTCCTGGTGGCGGGGCTGGAAGACGGCGCGGCGGAAGCCATCGCCACGGCGGCGCGCGGCGCGGGGATCGCCGTCAACGTCGAGGACCGGCCTGCCTTGTGCGATTTTCATCTGCCGGCCACCCTCCGGCGCGGCGATCTCCTGTTGACCGCCTCCACCGGGGGCCGTTCGCCGGGCCTCGCGCGCGCCGTCCGCGATCATTTGGACGGCATCTTCGGCCCCCAATGGGCGGGACGGCTGGACGCCCTGGCCGAGGCGCGCCAAGGCTGGCGGGCCGAGGGCGTCGATTCTCCGACCGTGGCCCGCCGCACCCAGGAATGGATCGACCGCGAGGGTTGGTTGGGCTAAAACACACGCGCCCGAGTTGGGTACTGGGCCAAGTCGCAATTCGCACCATGAATTCGTACCATGACGATGCGCCTCCCCGGCCCCGGCCCCTCGCGCGATTGCACTGCGGAAACGGAATTCAGGTTCCATGAGCAATCTTGAACTGGCGTTCGGCCTCGCTTTCGAGGACCTCTACCACCGTGACGGCCTCGGCCGTGTGGACGCAGCCTTTGCCGACCACCTGAGCGCGGCCGACGGCGAACTCCATGTTCGCCTATTGGCGGCGCGCGCCGCGCCCGACGCGCTGGACGCCAAGGATCATTCCCGGCTCATCATCGACCTCGGCCCCCATCTGGAGGACTTCATCGGCGCCCTGTTCGGGATCGAGGACGAAATCGCCGCCTTGGCGGCGCGTCACCACGCACTCGCCCCGCTGTTCCGCTGCAAGCGACTGTTCGTGCAGCGCCGCGCCGTGAAGAAGGTCAAGGGGGACGAGGCGGACGCCATCGACGGCCCGACCCTGGAGGTCAAGCTCACCAAGTTGATCGGGCCGTTTTCCGAGGAGGCCTTCGCCGCGGCGGTGATGGGCTGGCTCGAGGACGAGGAGGCCAACGCCGAAGCCATAGCGGCGGCGGAACAATTCGCCGCCTGGGCCACGCTTTCGGCCATGGGCCGCAAGCGCTTCGCTAAGGGCGTGCTGTTCAAGCTCCCCAAAAAGATCGACCCCATGAACCTGGTGGATGTGGAGGCGGAGGATCACCACGGCATCAGTCAATTGAAACTCAGCGCCGATCACCCCGCGCGCGCGCGCGACGGCTTCGCCCTGACCGATCCGGGCATGGACCTCAAACACGCCCTCGACCAGGCCCATTACTGCATTTTCTGCCACAACCAGGGCAAGGATTCGTGTTCCCACGGGCTTGCCGACCGCAAGCAGGGTGGCTTCCAAAACTCCCCCTTCGGGGAGCCGCTGGCGGGCTGCCCGCTGGAGCAAAAGGTTTCCGAAATGGATGCCTTGAAGGCCGACGGCTTCACCATCGCCGCCCTGGCGGTGATCGCCATCGACAATCCCATGGCGGCGGCTACCGGGCACCGCATCTGCAATGACTGCATGAAATCCTGCATCTTCCAGCGCCAGGAGCCGGTCGATATCCCGCAGATCGAGACGCGGGTTCTCAAGGATGTCCTCGACCTGCCTTGGGGCTTCGAGATCTATGGCCTGTTGACCCGCTGGAACCCGTTGAACGTCGAGCGGCCGCTTCCGCGAGCTGAAAGCGGCTACAAGGTTCTGGTGGTGGGCCTGGGCCCGGCGGGCTTCACCCTTGCCCACCACCTGCTCAACGAGGGCCATGGGGTGGTGGCCGTGGACGGCCTCAAGATCGAGCCCCTGCCGCCGGTCCTCTCGGGCGTCGATGCCGCCGGCGCGCGCACCGCGTTCGAGCCCATCCGCAACGTCGCCGCCCTGTACGAGTCCCTCGACGAGCGGATGATGGCGGGGTTCGGCGGCGTCGCCGAATTCGGCATCACCGTGCGCTGGGACAAGAATTTCCTGAAACTGATCCGCCTTTTGTTAGAGCGGCGTGCGCTCTTCGCCATGATCGGCGGCGTGCGCTTCGGCGGCACCATGACGGTGGAAAGCGCGTTCACGGACGGCTTCGACCATATTGCGATCTGCGCCGGCGCCGGCAAGCCGACCCTGCTTTCCATGCGCAACGGCCTGGCCAGGGGCGTCCGCGCCGCCAGCGACTTCCTGATGGCGCTGCAACTGACCGGCGCCGCCAAGCAAAACTCCATCGCTAATCTGCAGGTACGCCTGCCGGTGGCCGTGGTGGGTGGCGGGTTGACCGCCATCGACGCCGCCACCGAGGCGCGCGCCTATTACCCGGTCCAGGTGGAGAAGTTCCTCAGGCGCTACGAAACCCTGGTGGCCGATAACGGCGAGGCCCAGGTGCGCGCGTCCTGGAGCCCCGAGGAGGCCGAGATCGCCGACGAATTCCTCGCCCATGGGCGCGCCATCGCCGATGAGCGCGCCGCCGCCAAGGCGGAAAAGCGCAGCCCCCGCATCGGCGAACTTCTCGACGGCTGGGGCGGCGCCACCGTGGTCTACCGCCGCTGGATGGTGGACAGCCCGTCCTATCGGCTCAACCACGAAGAGGTGGGCAAGGCCATGGAGGAGGGCATCCGCTTCGCCGAGGGCCTGTCCCCGGTGGACGTGGAGCTCGACCAATACGGCCATGCCGTGGCCTTGCGCCTGGCCCGCATGGAGGTGGCCGACGGCGGCCGCATCGAGGACACCGGGCAAACCGTGACCCTGCCCGCGCGCACGGTCCTGGTCGCCGCCGGCACCCAGCCCAACACCGTGCTGGCCCGCGAACATCCCGACCACTTCACCCTTCACGGCAAGTATTTCGAGGCCCTGGACGAGGACGGCAATCCGGTCGAGCCCCAACGCAGCACCAAGCCCGCCCATGTGCGCGTGTTGACGGCGATCGAAGACGACGGCCGCGCCATTTCCTTCTTCGGCGATCTCCACCCCTCTTATGCCGGCAACGTGGTGAAGGCCATGGCCTCGGCCAAGCAGGGCTATCCCGTGATCGGCCGGGTGATGGCGCGCCGCAAGCCCACCGCCATCGCGCCCATTGAGCTGATCGCGCTCATGAACCGGGAATTGCGCGCCACCGTCCGCGAGGTGCACCGCCTGACGCCCAGAATCGTCGAGGTGATCATCGAAGCCCCCGCCGCGGTGCGTGCGTTCCATCCCGGGCAGTTCTACCGCCTGCAGAATTTCGAGGCGCTGGCAGCCAGCACGTCGGACACCGTGCTCGCCATGGAAGGGCTCGCCATGACCGGCGCCTGGGTCGACAAGAAGGCCGGCCTGGTTTCGGTGATCGCCCTGGAGATGGGCGGCTCGTCGGACCTCTGCGCGCTCCTGAAGCCGGGCGAGCCGGTGGTGCTCATGGGCCCGACCGGCACCGCCACCGAGACCCCTGGCGGCGAGAAGGTGCTGCTGGCCGGCGGCGGGCTCGGCAACGCGGTGCTGTTCTCGATCGGCCAGGCTTTGCGCGCGGCCGGGTCCAAGGTGATTTATTTCGCGGCCTATAAACTGATCGAGGACCGCTACAAGGTGGAACAGATCGAGGCCGCCGCCGATACCATCGTCTGGTGCTGCGACGAGGCGCCGGGGTTCGAGCCAGACCGCGCCGGCGACCTGGCCTTTACCGGCAATATCGTCGAGGCCATCTCGGCCTACGGCACCGGCAAGCTCGGCCCCCCGCCCATCCCCTTGGACGAGATCGACCGCATCATCACCATCGGCTCCGACGTCATGATGGGGGCCGTCGCCGAGGCGCGGCACACGGTCTTGGCGGACCTCTTGAAGCCCGGGCACGTGGCCATCGGCTCGATCAATTCGCCCATGCAGTGCATGATGAAGGAGATTTGCGCCCAGTGCCTGCAGCACCACGTGGACCCGAAAACCGGCGAACACACGGTGGTGTTTTCCTGCTTCAGCCAGGACCAGCCGCTCGACGTGGTCGATTTCAAGGGCCTGGGCCAGCGGCTCGGCCAGAACCGCACCCAGGAATTGCTCACCGCCCAGTGGATCGACCACTGCCTGCGCGAATTGAACCTGCGCGACCAGGCGGGGTAGAGTGTCCCCTGAAGTCCTCGTCTAAGGGGGCTAACGAGACCGGGGGAGCGCCATGCTGTTCATTCACAACGATGTGTCCCAGCGCGTGCTGGAGATGGCCGACGTCATCGAAGTGCAGGAGGACGCGCTGAGGCAGGCCGCCCTTGGCACCGCCGTGGCGCGCCCGCGCATCGACGTCTACGTGCCGTGCGACCTCGCCGACGGCTATTGGCGCTGGGGCACCATGGAAGGCGCCAGCGGGGGTTACTTCGCCATCCGCATGAAGTCCGACATCATGACCTGGCCCGAGGCCGGCCAGGGCCGCCGCACCGCCGAGAAATACTGCATGGAGCCCGGCACCTTCTGCGGGCTGATCATGCTGTTCTCCACGGCCAACGGAGAACCGCTGGCCCTGATCAACGACGGCATCCTCCAGCACATGCGGGTCGGCGGCGCGGCGGGGATCGGCGTCAAGCACATGGCGCGCGAAGATTCCGAGGACCTCTGCATCCTCGGCTCCGGCGGCATGGCGCGGACTTATCTGGACGCGATTAAATGCGTGCGCCCGATCACACGGGTGCGCGTCTATTCCCCCAGCTCGGCCAACCGCGAGGCCTTCGCCGAGGAAATGACCGAGCGCTTCGGCCTTGCCGTCGAGCCCGTGGACGACGCCTGGGCGGCGGTCAAGGGCTGCGACATCCTGGCCTGTTGCACCGATTCCATCACCCCCGTCTTCGACGCGGATTGGCTCGAGCCCGGCATGCATATCGCCAACCTCAACTGGCACGAATTGTCGCGCGATGCCTGCGCCCGGATCGACCGCATGAGCCGCAAGGGGCAGTTGGAAGACGGGCTCAAGACTTATCTCGAAGGGCAGAATTCCTACATCTGCGGCACCGAGGAAGAGCGCGCCCGCATCCCCACCGGCGCCTTGGAAGAATCACCGTTTGGCGCCTTACGTGATGACGTCGAGCGAATCCACTTCGATGAGATCCTGCTGGGCACCGAGCCCGGGCGCAAATCGGAGTCCCAGGTCACCTTCTTCCAGAATTCGGGCAACCAGGGCATCCAGTTCTCCTCGGTCGGCGCGCTTTGCTATCAGAAGGCCAAGCAAGCGGGCCTGGGCCGCGAGATCCCGACCGAATGGTTCCTCCAGGACATCAGGGATTAGGGGGGGGGGCGCTAAAACTCCCCGCCTTGCAACACCACCACCATGCGCCGGGGCAGGGTGCGCTTGGTGAAGCGGATGGTGGGCGCGGGGTGGTGGCGGGCGCGATAGCCAAGCTTGCGCATCAGGTCGAGGAACCGGTCGAATGGTTCAATTTGGCAGGAATTTGCCCTGGGCCGTAAAAAGGCTAAAGTTAGAGGAGGATTTGCCGTTTCGGGCTAAGCGAACACCGAGACGCGCAAGTGCGGCGCGTGACGATTTATGATTTGGCCTTATCCGAAGCACGGCACGAAAATCGGTTATCGCTGCAGCACGTTGCCCGAGCATTTCCCTGGCTCGGCCCCGATAATAATAACCGAGCGCG
>JAPUGG010000216.1 GCA_027292975.1 Alphaproteobacteria bacterium
CCGGCATCAGGCCCATGCTGCACAGCATCCTCGAACTCGCCGATGTCGAGGTCGGCGAGATCATGGTCCATCGCCAGGACGTGGTGATGTTGGATGCCAACGAGAAGCCCGAGGCGATCGTCGAACAGGCGGTGAAAAGCCCGTATACGCGCCTGCCCCTATGGCGCGATAAGCCGGAAAACATAATCGGCGTCCTTCATGCCAAGGCGGTTCTGCAAGCGGTGCATAACCAGGCGCCCGATGGCGCCGCGCCCAACCTCTTGAAGCTCGCGGCCAAGCCCTGGTTCATTCCCGAATCGACAAGCCTTCTCCACCAGCTCCAGGCCTTCCGTCAACGCCGCGAGCATTTCGCCCTGGTGGTCGATGAATACGGGGCGCTGATGGGGATCGTCACCCTCGAGGACATTCTCGAGGAAATCGTCGGCGACATTGTCGACGAACACGACGTCACCGCGCCCGGTGTACAGTTACAGCGCGATGGCTCCGCCATTGTCGAAGGCACGTTCACCATACGCGATCTCAATCGGCGGTTCGACTGGCGGCTGCCGGACGAGGACGCCGCCACCATCGCCGGCCTGTTGCTGCACGAGGCGCGCGAAATCCCCACGGTCGGGCAGGTCTTCGTGTTCCATGACTTCCGCTTCGAGGTCCTCCACCGGACGCGTAACCAGATCACCTCGATCCGCGTCACCCCGCCGAGGGAGCTGCCCGGCCCAGTCCAACCCGGAAACGGCTAGAGAAAGAGCGAGCCGGGGGAGAAGCGCCACACACCCCGGCGCAGCCGTCGTTGCACCTTTAGACGCGTCTAGACGCGTCCCCGCAGGGGATCGGGACGGGGTGCTTCTTCCGCCATCGGGGCGGGGGATGATCGGTGATGGTTGGCGGCGGCACCTTTGTAGCGGTCCGCGGCACCTCGGCGGCCAATCTTCCCGTTAGCATTGGTCGGTCGCCGCCACCTTGAGTTGGCGTGAGATGCCGCGTAATGGGCGTGACCGGCATCGGCATGACCCTCCTCCGTCGCCGCGGCGCGGAAGTAATTCATGATGAAGACGCGGAGATGGGCGGTAAAGCTGGAATCTCGACGGAATTTTTCGACCATCGAGCAAATCTCATGTATCGTGCGCCCTTCGCGCTGGCAAATCTCGGTCACGCCGTCCCACATATCCGGTTCCAACCTGATGCTGGTGCGCCGTCCCGATACGGTAACGTTACGAATCTGGAGCATTGCCGTAGCCCTTCCTCATTTGTCTGATTGCCAAAGCGTCACGACATCGCGGCGCCATAACAACAGCCAAAGGCACTGTGGTAACGTCAACTCATCCACCTATCAAATTAGCTTATGTTATCCATAAGAAAAAAACGTAGACCTATGTAACCTACAAGGTTCCAGGCAAATAGCAACTATCAAGTGTAATTGCTTATGAGAACAACCCTTATGTGTTGCCGCTTTGCCCTCCCTACGAAAGCCGGGGCCTTCCATGGCCCGGTGAATCGAGAGGTTATGCCGCCGTCGCCGGATGGCGGAAAACAGCCTGCCAATCCGGGTGAGCCGAGGCCCGCCACCAACAGCGGACGAAACCTTGAACAGACCCTCCGGTAGCGCCACGCCGGGGCACGGGAGGCCGAATTCGCGCGCCTTTCTTTTTCTCGCGGCGATCATCCTGGTTTGGGGCAGCAACTGGCCGATCATGAAGATCGGGCTTCAATCGATCCCGCCCCTGACGTTCGCCGCCGTACGCCTCGGAACCGGGGCCGTGTGCCTGTTTGCGGTATTGGCCGTGCTTGGCCGGTTGCGGCTACCCGAGCGGCGGGATTATCCCGTCATCTTCAGTGTCGGGATCATCCAACTGGCCGTGTTCCTGGTTCTTGTCAATCTCGGGCTGAGCCGTGTCGACGCCGGCCGCTCGGCGATCCTCGCCTATACCACGGTGCTGTGGGTGACCCCGGCCGCCGTCCTGTTCCTGGGCGAGCGCCTGACTCCCCGCAAGACGGCGGGCCTCCTCGCCGGGCTCGCCGGCGTCGGGGTGATGTTCAATCCCCTGAGCTTCGATTGGGACGACCCGGAGCTCCTCCTGGGCAATGCCATCCTGATGGCCGCCGCCCTTTCCTGGGCGGTGGCGATCCTCCATGTCAGGGCCCATGACTGGCGGGCCCAGCCCCTTGATCTGGTGCCTTGGCAATTGCTGGCGGGGTTCGTGCCGGTGTTACTGGCGGCGCTTTGGTTCGAGGGCGATGAGCCCATCCGCTGGTCGGGGACCCTGGCGGGCGTGCTTGCCTACAACGGCCCCATCGCCACCGGTTTCGCGATCTGGGCCTGGGTTACCGTCAATCGCGACCTTCCCGCCATCACCACATCGATCGGCAGCCTCGGCGTGCCGGCGGTGGGTGTCCTCGCTTCCGCCCTGGTGCTCGACGAGGCCCTTTCCGTCACCAACCTCTTGGGTCTCGCCTTTATCGTCGCCGGGCTGGCCGTCGTCAGCCTCGAACCCGGGCCCGGCGGACGCGCCTTCGGTTCTTAACAAATGGTTATGGAGCAACCTTGCCTGAGCGGCAGAATTGCTGATTATGTTTCAAAGGGTTACGTGGGCCAAGGGCGGGGATGTTATTTGGGTAAACCGCCAAATAACAGACTTTTGCCCCGCCCCGCTGCCGCTCGCGCCGGGAACTAGCTTATGGCCGTGCCCGGCCCCGAGGAGGAAAGCC
>JAPUGG010000217.1 GCA_027292975.1 Alphaproteobacteria bacterium
GGAAAAAGGTGGCGATGTCCCGGTACATGTTGTCGTGGCCGTAGCCGTAGACGGCGCCGTGGCCGTCGATGCCGACGAAATCCTCACTATTCGCGGCGCAGGCTTGCGGATCGGGGGTGAACACCTGCAACTCGTTCACGGCGATGCCGCCGATCTGGGACAGGCCCTTGGACCCGACGATGCTGAGCGAGGCCTCGAAATCGTCGGGGCGCGCCGCCGTGGTGACCTCCAGGACCCCCACCGCCCCGCTGTCGAAGATCATGGTGGCGACCACCGTGTCCTCGATCTCGACCTCGGCCCCGAGGGTGCGCATGGTGGCGTTCACCCGCGTCACTTCACCGCCGAGGTAGCGCAGAAGGTCCACGTGGTGGATGCCCTGGTTGGTCAGCGCCCCGCCGTCGTGGGAAAACGTGCCGCGCCAGGGCGCCATGTCGTAGTAGCGTTGGGGCCGGCACCAACGGAGGCGCACCGACATAATGCGGATATCTCCCAAGTCGCCGTCCTGGAGGGCCGTTTTCACCCTTTTGACCGCCTTGTTATAGCGGTTCTGGAACACCGGGAAGATGCTGAGACCCAGGCGCTCGGCCGTCCCGTAGGCCTCTTGCAGCTGTTCAGGCCGCATGAACGCGGGCTTTTCCATGATCACGTGCTTTCCGTAGCGCTCCATCACGTCCAGGCCGTGCTCCAAGTGCATGCCCGAGGGCGTGATCACGGCGACAATGTCGATGTCTGGCACCTCGGTGAGCATGGTGTGATAGTTGATGAAATGCGGGACCCCGAATTCCTCGCCATAGGGGCCCGCCTTCTCGTCGGCCAGATCGCACACGGCGGCCAGCGTGACCCCGTCCGCCGTGGCGATGGAACGGCAGTGGTGCCCGGCGATCCGCCCGCAGCCGATTAGGGCGACGTTCAGAGGCATGCGCGCGCTTGGTTTTATGATGGAGCGCTGTCCGATGGGATAAGCCGCGGTGCGGTCGCGACAAGGCACCGATTGCGGAAATCAGGCCAGCGGTGAGCCCATGCCGACAAGGCGGGAGAGCATTTCCTCGTCCATGCGGTTCGGCGTTCCCTGGAAATACTCTTCCGGTTCCTTGCCCCAATGGGCGGCCTCGCCGGTGATGTAGGTCTTCTCGGAATCCTGCGTGTCACTCAAGAAGTTCTTCGCGTATATGTCCGAAAAAAATTTGCGAATGTTCAGGCCTTCCGCCGTGTTTTCCTCGGCCCGGCGCAGGCTCGGCCACTCCGCCTTCGGGAAGTAACAATACAAGGGAAGGATTGACAAAAGCCCATCGATCTCATCGGCGTTCAGGCAAGGCGGCGGCATCCGCAAGAGGGAACGGGACGTGTTGTGTCGGGTGATGGTCCTGGGATCCAGCCAGCCGTTGGTTATCGCCACCTGGCGCAACGTGGTCCCGTGGTAGGGCGTAAAAATGAAGCCTGTCACCGAATCATAGCCCTGGATCGCGCGCACCAGTTCAACCGTATCCATGACCAATTCCCGGGTCTCGCCGGGCATGCCGATGATCAGGTTCAGACTAAAGGCGATCCCGCTGTCGGCGATCCATTTGAAACGCTTGATGATTTCGTCGTTGGTGATTTTCCGGCGCAGAATTTTGGTGCGGTACTGCTCGTTGCCGGCCTCAATGCCGAAAGCGATGCGGTAGCAGTTCACCTCCTTCAGCCGGGAGAGGATCTCCGGATCACAATTTTCCGCCCGGGTATTGAAGTAGAACGGCAGTTTGAACTCTTCGTACATGTCGCAGAATTCAAAGACTTCGCGGCGCGGTCGGGCCAGGAAACTGTCGTCCACGAAAAAGAAGAAGTCCGGAGCGTAGGTCTCCACGTAGGACCGCATCTCGGCACGCAGGACATCCATCGTCTTCCGCCGCATAAAGTTTCCGAGTTCGTTTTCCGAGGAGAAGGCGCGCTGGGCCGGCGAGTTACAGTACGTACACGCATAGGGACAGCCGCGGTACGACTCCACCGGGATCATCTTGAAGATCCGTCCGCCCATGGGCCGCATGAAACGGGTTTCGTCGAACAGTGAAAAGTCCGGCACGACCTCGCTGATGTTGACCAATGGACGTTGCGGGTATTTGCAAACTTCCCCGGACGCGCCCTTGTACCAGGTGCCGGCAATGCCATCCAAGGGCTCTCCATTGCGCACGGCCTCGGCGACGGCGACCACGGTGTGCTCTCCCTCGCCGGGGCCGATCAGGTGGATTTCCGGGGCCTCGATGCAGCGGCCCGGCGCCATGGTCGGGAAGACGCCGCCAACCAGGTGGGGAATATCCAGGTCCTCCACGGTGCGAAGCATGCTCAAGGTCTGCAGGAAGGTATCCTCGACGACCGAGAAGATCATGAAGTCGGGGTTGTATTCCCCAACCTTCCCGCGGAAGTCGGCGAGCATGTTGGATCCGAGCGATATGCCCAGGTCTTTCTTGACGTCGAACCGGCGGACGTTCAGCAGATCGACCCGGTGTTCCGAGTAATTGATCCGGGTTTCCGAATAATTGGTTTCGTCGGTGTCGTAATGGGTGGTATCGAACAGGTCGACTTGATAACCCTGGTCTTTGAATATGCGCGTGAAAAGCGCGATGGCGATCCCCGGAACCAGCATCAACGGCAGGTTCGGGTATACGATGAGAACCTTAAAATCTTTTTTCGATTTCACCGGCTTATCAGCCACGATTTCACCTCGTCACCAGTCAGGCCGAGCCTCCCGGGTGCCAAGAGGCCTTCTATTTAGTAGGTGGGCCCGCCGATTTCAACCGATCCGGTTTTAACGGCCCGTTTCCAGTGAGGATTTCCCGCCAAAGGGCGGAATCAACGGGAGCGAAGACACGATCCCATGCCAGGGGTTCCGGCTTCGCCAAGTGCTCGATAGCCCGGGGCACGCTTGCCAGATCGGCGGCCGGCACCTCGACATTCGCCGGCAGTATGTTGATGGCGATGCGGTCCTCGGGCGTCAGGCGAAGACTGGGCAAACCAGCCAACATCGCCTCCAGCCCGGAGGTCCCGGTGCTGTAAAGCACGGCCGACAGCCCCGATTGTCTGGCAAGCGGCACGTCCGTACGTTTTAGGGTTTGCGTTTCTTCGAAATCCAACGGGTACATGGGGTGTTCCTTGACAAGGATCCGGCGCCCGGTCTCGGCAATGGCCCGCGCGGCGGAAAGCTGCTGGCGCGCGACCGCCAGGCTTCCCGACAAAGGCACAAACACCGGCCCCTCCGGATCGTACGTGTTTTGCTTGAAACGCTGGAAGCGGAGCGCACCGCCGATCAGCAACCGGTCTTCGGGCACGCCCCAGGCCACCAGTTCGGCCCGGTAGGCGGGGCCGTTGGCGACGACCAGATCCGGGATGCTTTCAAGGCCGTCCGGATTGGTGGCGGTGCTGTAGTTGATCTGGTGGGGA
>JAPUGG010000218.1 GCA_027292975.1 Alphaproteobacteria bacterium
CTCGAGGAAGCCGCCGCCCTGGCCGGCGCCACCCAGCCGAAGACCTTTCTGCGCGTGGTGGCGCCCCTGGTCGCGCCGGCGCTCATGACCTGCTGGATCTTCGTGTTCCTGGTTTCCACCAAGGCGGTTTCGATTCCGATCCTGTTGTCGGGACCGGATTCACAGGTCATCGCGGTGACCATGTTCGATCTGTGGGAGAACGGCCAGACCGTGGAACTGGCGGCGGTCGGCGCCTCTTGGGCCGCCTTCATGACGGTCCTGAGCACTCTGTTTTACATCCTGGCGCGGAAATACGGCCTGAAATTCGAGTGATCTTAAATGACCGCGCGCCCAACTCACCCCATGGGTTGAATTAACGGGCCCCTCACACCCTTTCCAGCAGGGCGGCGATGCCCTGGCCGACGCCGATGCACATGGTGCAGATGGCCAGCCCCGCGCCCCGGGCGTGCAGTTCCTCGGTGGCGGTCAGCGCCAGGCGGGCGCCGGACATGCCCAGCGGATGGCCCAGCGCGATGGCGCCGCCGTTGGGATTGACGTGCTCGGCATCGTCGGGGAGGCCCAATTGGCGCAGGACGGCGAGGCCCTGGCTGGCGAAGGCCTCGTTCAACTCGATCACCTCGATATCGCCCAGGGCGTGCCCGGTCAGGGCCAACAGCTTTTCCGTCGCCGGCGCCGGGCCCATGCCCATGACGCGCGGCGCCACGCCGGTGGCCGCCATGGCGACGACCCGTGCGCGCGGGGTGAGCCCGTGTTCCTTGGCCGCCGCCTCCGAGGCGACGATCAGGGCGGCGGCGCCGTCATTGACGCCGCTGGCGTTGCCCGCCGTCACCGTGCCGCCCTGGCGGAAGGGCGTCGGCAGTTTGGCCAGGATTTCGGGCGTGGTGTCGGGGCGCGGATGCTCGTCGGTATCGACGATGATGGGGTCGCCGCGCCGCCGGGGAATGGTCACGGGGACGATTTCCCGGGCCAGGCGGCCCGAATCCTGAGCGGCGGCGGCGCGCATCTGGGAGCGGTAGGCGAAGGCGTCCTGGTCCTCGCGGCTGATCTGGAATTCCTCGGCCACGTTTTCACCGGTCTCGGGCATGGAATCGACGCCGTATCGCTCCTTCATCAAGGGATTGACGAAGCGCCAGCCGATGGTGGAATCAAAGAGCTCGGTGGCGCGGGAAAACGCGTGCTCCGCCTTGCCCATGACCAAGGGCGCGCGCGACATGCTCTCGACGCCGCCGGCGATGACGATCCCGATGTCGCCGGCGCGGATCCCCCGCGCCGCTTGGCCCACCGCATCAAGCCCCGAGCCGCAAAGCCGGTTGATGGTGGTCCCCGGCACGCTGTCGGGCAGCCCCGCCAGCAACGCCGCCATGCGGGCCACGTTGCGGTTGTCCTCGCCGGCCTGGTTGACGCAGCCGAGCATGACGTCGTCGATGGCGGCGGGATCGAGGCCGGCGTTGCGTTCCATCAGCGTGGCGATGACGTGGGCGGCCATGTCGTCGGGCCTGACCGCGGAAAGCGCCCCGCCATAGCGCCCGATGGGGGTGCGCACCGCATCACAGATAAAAGCGTCCGCCATGTCTCTCTCCGGCGGGGGAATCCCGGGTTTCCCGCCCCGCAAGCTGTGTTAGTTTTCCCGCGCCATGGGCCCCGTGCCCACGCCGGGCGATACCACCCATGCCCGTTGCGGGCAATACATACCACGCCCCTTCCGGGGCGATACATAAGTTCTGGGGCGCGGCTTGTCACGCCATGGGGAGGTCATATGAAGGCGGTTGTATTAGAAAAGCGCGGCAAGGACGGGATCAGGATCGGCGATTTCCCCGACCCCGCGCGCGCCCAGGGCAACGCCGTCATGCGGGTCAAGGCGGCGTCGCTCAATCACGCCGATCTCTACATGCGCGATTCCGGCTTGGGCATCACCCATGAACTGCCCATGGTGCTGGGCTTGGATGGGGCCGGAGAAATCGTCGAGGCGGATCCGGGCTCGGGCCTCCGGCCGGGCCAGCGGGTCGTCACCTACCCCATGGAGTTCTGCGGCGCCTGCGAATACTGCCAGGCCGGCGAACAGCCCTGGTGCGAAAATCTCTCGATCATCGGCGAACAGCGCCACGGCACCTACGCTGAATACATCTCGGCCCGGGCGGGTTGTTTCCTGCCGATGCCCGAGAACCTCGACTGGTCCCAGGCCGCTTCCCTGCCGGTCGCCTACATGACCGCCTGGCGCATGGTGTTTGGCAAAAGCCCGCTCAGCCCCGGCGAGAGCGTGTTGATCCACGGCATCGGCGGCGGCGTGGCGCTGGCTGCCCTGCAGCTGGCAAACCTGGCGGGCGCCACCATTATCGTCACCTCGGGCAGTGACGAAAAGCTCGCCAAGGCCAAGGCGCTCGGCGCCCATGCCGGCATCAACTACCATGACGACAAGGTCTGGCCCCAAGTGCTCGAATTCACCCATGGGCGCGGCGTCGACATGGTGATCGACAATGTCGGCGCCGAGACCTGGGAGAGCTC
>JAPUGG010000219.1 GCA_027292975.1 Alphaproteobacteria bacterium
ATCTCGACGTCGAGGTCACGGTAGAGCCATAACACGACGATGATCGCCAACGCCGATCCGGCGATTGGAAGCACCCAACGAAGGAGGAAGCGGTTACGTTCCATCATTGAGATCCCTGTTTTTTGCTCGTCGCCGAAGTGGCGAGATCTGCGCGTATAGGAGGGCGCCACTTCTGAATACGGTTATTTTGGAAATCGACGACAAAAACACTGCCGTCGGCGGCCACCGCCACGGACATGGCATGGCCGAACTGGCCGGGGCCATCGCCCTTGGAGCCGAACGCCGTTAAGAACGTGCCGTCGGGCGTAAATTTCTGGACCCGGTCGTTATAGAAATCGGCGACGAAGACGTTTCCCTGGGGGCCGATGGCAACGGCGGTGGGGACCGCAAACCAGCCCTGGAAGGGGCCGAAGATGTTCATGGCCAAGGGGCCGCCCCATTTGCGAAGGAATTTGCCATTCCCATCGAAGGCCTGGATTCGGTCGGCGTAGCCATCGGCCACATAAAGTGTGCCATCGGCGGCCAACGCCGCGTCGGTCGGGTAGATGAACTCACCCGCCCCGGCACCGGTCTTCCCGGTGGTGCCCCACTGACCGACGAAGCTTCCATCGGCCTTCAGGTGCTGGACGCGGTGATTGTAGAAATCCGTGACGTAGAGATCACCGTTGGGGGCCACGGCAACCCCTCCCGGTGCCTTGAACTGACTGGGGCCAGCCCCGGCGCTGCCGATGGCCCGCAAGGGCCTGCCATCAAGGGCAAAGACCTGGACGCGGTCGTTGAAATATTCAGCAACGTAGAGCTCACCGCCCGCAATGGTGATGTTCATGGGCCGGCCAAGCTCGCCCAATGCCTTGCCGGGGCGCCCAAAGAGCCGCTTGAAGTTGCCATCCAGGTCGAAGACCTGGATGCGGCCATTTCGGGAATCGGCGACAAACACCGTATTCCCGGTTACGGCGATCCCGGTGGGGTCGTTGAACCGGCCGGGTCCGGAGCCCGGCCCGCCCCAAGCCTTGACGAAAACGTAAGGGGGTTCCTCGGCGGAGGGGACGAAGGCCAGCCAGCCGGCCACCACGAGAACGAGCAGTGCGGCGGCCACGCCACCGGCGATGCGCAGAATTGTCCGTCGTTTGATCATGTTTTCGACCCTAGAAATTCAGCCGAAATCCGGCGCGCAGGATGTAATCCTTTTCAAGCCCGGTGCCATTGAGGTCCTGGAGGACGGGGATTTGCAAGCCGGCTTCGATAATCCACCTTTTGGTGACGTATTGCAGGCCGGGCAGGATAAAGAGGCTCAAGCCGCCTGAATTTGGATCGTCGGACCCGCCGATCCGGTTTTTGTCCTGATGGATAAGATTGAGTTCCAGGACACCATAAAGAAAGCCCGGAACCCCGGCACCGAGCTCACGCGGCCACACCCGGTATTGCAGGGAGCCGTCAAGGCGCGCCACATCCCCGAACTCGAAGTCATTGGCTTCGGTGTTCGCCTTGTAGCTGGCCTGGGCGTCGATCTGGAACGCGAGGGTCTGGTAGGTGACCACAACCCCACCAAAGGCGTCCCATGAGCCGGAGCCGGGTTGCACGCTTTGCGGCAAACGGCCGAGACCATCGCTTTCATCGTCTTCGCCGGTTGGAAGTTTCAGCCCTGCGAAGGGCGCGATCCTGAGGGTCCGGCCAGGCCGATCCCGCCGAAACACCGTATAGCGACCGAATAGGCTGATGTCGCCCAAGCCGCGCGCGCCGCGCCGCTGCCTCATTCCGCCATCCGTGACCTCAAGGGTCCTATCGACGTACGGAACGACCCCGAACAGGGCCAGCTCCGGTGTGGCGCCGTAGCCAAGAACCGAGACCAGAGCCCAGGCGGTCCGGTCCCGGTCGGCGACGCTCGGGTCATCACCGGATTGATCTAAGACGATTTGCTCGCGGAACACGAACTCACCCTGGGCGACTGGGAGGGCGGTGTTGAAGGTCTGGGGAGCAGCCTGGGCCTGTTCCCCCATGGCCGTCATCACGATCAGCGCCAAAAGACCCAGCGCGTGGCCCGCACGTCGCCAAGGCGTTTTGACGGAAAACAGCAAGGCGCTAGTTTCCAGCCTTGCCGGCCGGCCCCGGAACCGTTTGGAAACTCCCAAGCGTAAAGCCCGAATCCTTGACGATTTGTCTGGCCTGGGCCTCGGAGAGCGCGCCGCCTGCCTCCATGGTGACGGTCACGGTGCCGGTGTTGATATCGATCTTAATGGCTTTGACGCCCTTGGTGGCATTGAACTTTTTTTCGATTCCATAGGCGCAGAAGGGGCAGGCCAGCCCATCGACCCGGAGCCGGTATTGATGCGCCCCCGCGATTGCCGTTGCCGACGCCAAGCCAAGCGTAATGGCGATAATCGAGGCCCGGAGCAATCTGGTTCTCATGACGCTTTTCCTTTCTTTCATTGGTGACGATCCGGTAGGCCTAGAAGTGATAGATGATCTCAAGACGCGCCCGGGTGTCGGTGGTCGCCTGACTTCCGTTGAGAGACCGCGCAACCGGTATTTGGACCCCTGCACGGACGGCGTACTGGCGATAGGTCCACCACATCACCGGGGAAACGAAGAGCTCCCATCCACCGCTGTCGCCGACCTTCACCCCGTCGAGCCTGTCGGGTCCCGAGCGCTCCCAGTTAAGTTCCAACATCAAAACGGTGTCGGGCTCCTCTTAGGCGCTGAGAACCGGGCGGATCCCGCCGACCAGGTTGAGAAACTGGCGGTCGCCCTTTTCCAGGTTGCCCGAGCCCTCGGTATTGGCGCGGTAGACGCCACTGGCGAACCAGTACCAACGCCGCGATTCGTAGCCCGTGGCGAGTCCCATGATCAGGTCGGTCGAGCCGCTGCCGAGCCTCGGATCGCTATCATCATTGCCGGTCGGAAGTTTGACCTCGAGAAATGCCGCCCCCTTGTATTGGGCGCCCGGCAGGTCACGCTGCCAGAACTGGACCTTGGTGCTGAGCGTGACGTCGCCGGGGCCGTTGGACCGGGCGCCGTCATCTTCCTTCCAAGAGTAGGGGACCTCGATTCCAATCTGCCAATCCGCGGTTAACCCGTACTCGACCTCTAAGAAGGTCTCAACCTCCCTTTCTTTCTTGCCGCCACCGGTGGCCTTGTCGAAATGGGAACCGAGGGTGATTTCGGTCCCGTCCTTCCAGATCGTCTCCGGCGCGGGGGAGAACAATGGCCCGTGTGCCGACGCCGGGCCGTGAACCATGAGTGCGGCCACCAGGCCGAGGATGCAGGGTCCGATCCACTTGTTCATGTTTGTGGCCCGTGATTTCATTTGCTGCCGGGATGGTTTCCCCGGGCCGACAAAGTCGTCAGGATCGAGCAAACGCGTAACGCGCCTTTTCCGGGGCAGGCGGCGATGAGGTCCCCCAGTGCCGCGGCGATCTTCCGAAGCTGCGCGATCTTTTGATTGACCTCTTCGAGTTTTCCCTGGGCCTGTTCCCTGACATCCGTGCAGTCGGCCGACGGGTTGGCCTGCAGGGAAAGCAATTCGTTGATTTCCCGCAGCGAAAACCCGAGTTCTTGGGCCTGGCGGATAAACCGGATGCGTTCGATGGTTTCTCGCGGATAGCTTCTAAAGCCGCTCGACCGGGGTTTGGGGGGTTGCTCGATGAAGCCCTTGCGCTCATAGAAGCGAATGGTCTCGACGCCTACGCCGGCGTTTTGGGCCGCTTTGCCAATGGTCATGTCCGTCATCGCTCGACCTCCATTGGCGAACTATACATGCCGTACTATGGTACGGTGTCAAGGCCTTTTCGATGAAAAAGGGCCGACCGGCGGCATCAAAAGGCGTTAACTTTATGTCCGCTTTTGACCCAAAGCGGACATTGGTTGGGGGGCTCCTTGAGGTCGATCCTGACGTAGTGGCCCGGCTTGACCGGGTAGGTCATCAGGTCCAGGAACGGAAGCGGCGGCGGGTTCAAATTGCCGAGCACGAAGGTGTTCCCGGCGCGACCTTGAAACCGGGCCCATCGGCCAGGTAATCGTCGTAGGCCGCTTTCAGGGATGGCTTTATGACCGCTTCTGACCCGAAACGGTCCTTGGCGTTGCGTGTGTGACAGGAGCATTGGCTGTTTGGCGGAGACACCGACAGCATGCATCCAGGACTCACCTCATCACCGCCGCGGCATGCGTGAATGGCGCGTGGGCGCGCGCGGCATTTTTTGCGCCGCGTTGGGGGCACGCGAGTCGGGCGATCGGCTCAGATCATTTAAACTTTACACGCGCTTCAACAGAACCGTAACCTCCGTGGCGCACGATCATGACGTCTCACGTGTAGGAAACCGCGACGGCCGCGGCTTGTCACTCACTGAAGATCGAGGCAGGACCCATGAGTCATCTTGGACAAAAGTTGCGGCGATTGGTCGGTATCACCACTGTGGCGGCCGGATTGGCCGCAGCGCCTTCCTTCGCCGCCGAATACACAATAAGCGTGTGGGCAGGCGGCTCCAACGCCAACGATATCTATCGCGTCGACGCCATCGAAATGGCGGCCGACATCCTGACCCGCGAGGCGGCGATCCGCGGCAAGGACATCAAGATCACCGTCGACAAGAAGACCTATTCGGGCTGGGCCGACTTCAAGCAGGCCGTGACCCTGGCGGCCGAGTCCGGCAAAGCGCCACACATTGTCGTCACCGGCCACGAAGACATCGCACCCTGGGCGCAGGCCGGCATCATCCGCAAGATCGAAGATCTTGTGGACATGGATGCTTGGCCCATCAACGACATGTTCCCCAACCTCATCGAGATCTCGTCGTTCGAGGGGGCGGTCTACGGATTGCCGCAGGACGCCGAGTCGCGGCCCTTTTTCTTCTGGATCCCGCATCTGAAGGCGATCGGATACTCCGATGCCGAGATCGCGGCCCTCCCGGAGAAAGTCGCCAAGGGCGAGTACACGCTTTACGATGTGCTGGAAGACGCCAAGAAGATTCAGGACAATGGGCTGGTGGCGAAGGGCTACGGCTTCTATCCGCGCGTCTCGAACGGCCCGGACTATTGGCAATTCTACCAGTCCTTCGGTGGCGAGATGTATGACGCCGCGAGGGGCAAGCTGGTGTTCGACAAGGCGGCGATGACAAAGTTCTATCAATTCTTCGTCGACGCGGTCGCCAAGGGTGTAACCCGCAAGAACCACATCGGCACCGATTGGGGCCAGTGGTATTCCGAAGTCGCTTCCGGCAAGGCGGGCCTGTGGCACGGCGGCACCTGGCACTACGCTCGCTACACCGGCAAGGAGGGGCTGAAAGACTTCTTCGGCAACATCCAGTTCACCCTGATCCCGGCCGGTGAGAAGGAGGGCAAGCCCAACACCATCACCCACCCGCTGGTCTATCTGGGGACCAACCGGGGTGGCGACGAGGAGGCCTTCATCGCCGCCGAACTGGTGAAGATCGCCTCC
>JAPUGG010000022.1 GCA_027292975.1 Alphaproteobacteria bacterium
CCGCATGGTGGTGCTGCGCAAGGGCGCCACCGCCCCGGTGGTGCTGGCCTGCACCCTGATCCCCTACGATTCCAGGTTCGAACTGGGAGTTACCCTGGCCCAAGCCGATCAATCGGTTTCCCTGAACCATCCCCACTGCGCCAAATTCTGTGTCCTCGGCGGCGGGTCCTGCTCCGCAGGCTAGGGATCGAGAGCACAACAGGGCGTCGCCTGTGGCGATGTATCGGGGAATTTAGGTAAAATACCAGATAAATATACTTGAAATATAAAACTGTATTTCTTGCTTATTTAAAAGCTATCTCTCATAAGAAGAAAGTAATGGCCCCATCCAAAATTGGGGGCAGGAGAAACATGATCACGGGTGTGAACCACATCGACAACGCGCCGGCCCCGCTGAGTGTCGCGGGTGCTGGTTTCACGCGCCCCGATGACGAGCATCAAGGCAACTCCCATGAGGATCATGCCGCCGTCGACCAGGAGCAGAAGGAAGCCGGTGAGGATGGTCGGGGCGAGGGCGAAAGCTCGGTGCCCGAGGGGCGCGGTGGAGCGCCGCCGCCGGACCATCCCGGATTGGTGATGGCGCGCCAATTGACCGGCGACGGCAAGACCGATGAGTCTCTTGGCCGCCTGCTGGAGGATCTTGACGGCATCAATTCGGGTGGGCCCGAAGATCAAGCCCCCTGGGCATCCGCGCCGCCGGTGGCGCCGTTCGCCCATGCCAAGAGCATCGAAAACCCGCACCATCGCGCGGCTTCGGCCTACGAATGGGGCCACCAGGCGCTCAATGCCAAGAATCCGTTGATGCCCGGCGTGATCTACAGCGAACAGTTCTAGATGAGGGCGCCAGCGCGCCGCCAAAACTCATCCATCCCTTCCACCGACACGTATGATTAGTTCTTTTTACGAGAGGATTTGAACTTCTCGCAAGGATCCTTCCTGGCTTGGCGCGGGGTGAACCACACCGCGTCGAAGGGCGGTCGCTCCACCCCGTAGACGGCGCCGTAGGAGACCGGCGCATACTCATTTTCCGATACTTCGACGATCCCCAGCGCGAAGATGTCACCCGGCTCGATCCCGGCCCTTTGAAGGTGAAGGGGCACGCCCCGGTCGCGGCGCGCATGCCCGGCCCCGGTGATCAGGACGGCGCCTTGCCAACCGGCGGCGACACGCCTCAGGGCCTCGGCGAAACGGGCATCGCGCAGGAGCTGAATCTGGGTGAAGGGACGGGCGCGCCCGGCTTTGAGGAGACCGCAATGGGCTTCGACGATTTCCCGGTCCATGGCCGCGAGCGTGCGCGCCTTGATGGGCCGGTCGAGGAAGAGCCCGCGGAGTCTCTCGGGCGCCAGGGATTCGAGACCGCCTTTGACCATCCGGCGGATGGTGCGGCGCGACAGATTCGCGGCAATCAGCGGCAATCCCATGGCGACCACCGGACGGACCATGGGTTCGTAGTGCCGCCAATCGGGCCAGCCGGAGCCGTCCCAGCCGGTGGCCTTACCCAGCCCCAGGCTGTCCCCCGGATGGGCTTTGAGGTAGGCGTCGATGCTGGCTTGCTGCCGGGCCCGAAACATCTCCATGACGAGCCCGGGCCTGCGGCCACGGCCGATCAGGCGGCCCATGATCCAGGCCTGAATGCGGTGGTGATCGGGGTTGTCGTGGCGCTCGCCCAAAAGGACGAATTTGCGTTCCCATAGCCTCTCGATCAGCCCGTCGGGCGGGATAAACCGCGCCTCGTCCGGCAACCAGATGCGCCCGGTCAGGGGATGATCGTGAAGCAGGCCGCTTTTCCAGGGCCGGAGATCATCGCCCCCATCCAAGGGCGCGCAGGCGGCGAGCATGAGGGCGCCGGCCAAGAGAACACCTAAGCCGCTTGCCCGAACCGGTCCGGAACGCAATCTTGAGCCCATTTGGCCGGAGTGTGCTCTAGAGGTAGTAGAAGAACAAGGTCGCGCAGAGCAGCACCGCCACCCACAGCACCGTCGATCCGGTCGGCCAGGTCCGGGCCAGGGCCCCTTGGGGACCATGATGGCGGTAGACGGTGGCGATGAACCTGTGCAGGCGCACCTGGGCACGCAGCAGGGAGCGATAATGGATCTGGGCGACCATGTCCCCGATGAAGCGGAGCAGGGCGGGGAACAAGCGCCGGTAAAGCCAATCGCTGTCGAGATTGGTGGACCGCAGTTCCGGTGGGTAAAGCCCGGTGCGCAAGAGAACCGAAAACGCCAGAGCCGAGAACATCAAGAGCTGCAACTGGGTAATCACGTGCGCCGTGGTGTAGGGCACAAAATCCACCGGGAACGGCAGGATCCGGTACAGCCCGGTGGGCCACACGCCGATGCCGATGCATAACGCCGCCGTGATGCCCATGGCGATCAGCATGCTGGTGGGCGCTTCCTCGCACCGCTTGCCGCTGTCACGGGCGAAGAAGGCGAAGAAGGGAATCTTGATGCCCGAATGGTGGAACACGCCGGCGGAGGCGAACAACAGCACCAGCCAGACCAGCCAGTGGCCTTCCCCGGCGGCGGCCGTCAGGATCAAGGATTTCGACACGAACCCCGAAAACAGCGGGAAGGCGGAGATCGAGGCCGCGCCGACGATGCAGAATCCGGCGGTCATGGGCATTGATTTATAAAGCCCGCCGAGCTCCGATCCCTTGATGGTGCCGACCCTGTAGAGCACCGCGCCCATGCTCATGAACAGAAGCGCCTTATAGAGGATGTGGGTAAAGGCATGGGCCACGGTGCCGTTGATGGCGAGTTCGGTACCGATGCCGATGCCCACTACCATGAAGCCCAACTGGTTGTTGAGGCTGTAGGCCAGCACCCGCCGGAGGTCGTTTTCGATCACCGCGTAGAAGATCGGGAAGGCGGACATGAGGGCGCCGATCCAGATCAGCATTTCGGTCCCGGCGTAGCCCCGGGCCAGGGCATAGACCGCCAGCTTGGTGGTAAAGACGGAAAGCACCACGGTGCCGAACACGGTGGCCTCGGGATAGGAATCCTGCAGCCAGTTGTGGAGCAGGGGAAACGCGCACTTGATGCCGAAGGCGATGAAGATCAGCGTGGTGCCGAGGCTGACCACGCCGAGATGTTCGAAAGCGATGGAACCGGTCGCCCGGTAATGCAGCACCACGCCGGCCAGCAAAATCACCCCCGAGCCGATCTGCACCACCAGATAGCGCATGCCGGCCCAATAGGCGCGCTCCGTCCGCCGCGCCCAGATCAGGAAGACCGAGGCGATGGCGGTCAATTCCCAGAAAATGAACAGCGAGATCAGGTCGCCGACGAACACCGCGCCGATGGCGGCGCCGGCATAAATAAGGGCGGCGACGTGCTGAAGCGCCTCTTCCTCATGCCAGCCGTAGATCACGGAAATGAACGCGGCCATCAGGAATATCATGCCGAAGGCCTTGGCCAATCCATCGACCCGGACGAAGGTGAGGGTATGGCCGAACATCTCGATCTGGCCCTGCATGCCGGTGGGCAGCAGCAGGAGCTGCAACAGCCCCAGCGCCGGCAAGGCCAGCATGTAATAGCGCCGCAACCCCGCCGGAATGAAGGGAATCGCCAGCGCGCCCAGAATCAGGATCAGGCCGGGAGGAAGATCAGCGATCATAGTAATCCTCGGCCCGTTTCAAAATCTTGCGCAGCTCCTTGGCGCCAAGCACCAGGCCGACGCAGACGATGAACCCGAATAGCCCGTAAAACACGGGGAAGCTTTCGAACTCGAAAACCGGATGTTGGGCGTAAAAGAA
>JAPUGG010000220.1 GCA_027292975.1 Alphaproteobacteria bacterium
TATTCGATCTGCCGTCCGCCGCGCTTCACGTCGACGTCGATACCCTGGTAGATGTTCCACATGTTTTCGGTGAAGGGATAGCGCACCGAGCCGTGGCCGATGGCGAGGTAGCGCACGGGCTCGGGCCCGGCGTTGAAGTGCTGGTGGAACATCATGTCGGGTGGGGCGAAGACCCAACCATGGCGCCAGTCGACGCGGGTGAGCTCTTTCTCGCCCTCGTACCACAGCAGCGAATAGCCCGCGCCGGCGACGCAATAGACATGGACGTCGGGGCCGTGGCGGTGGGCCTTCTTATAGGTACCGACGGGCATTTCCGAAATATGGGCATGGAGGATGCCGTCGGCCAGGATCAACTGCATGTGCGACCCGCCGGCGCCCCGTGCCGCCCATTTCTCGAGCTTCAGGTCGGTGGCGTCGGGGATGAAGTTGGTTTCCCACATATGCTTGCCCGCGCGCACGGCAATGAAATCGCCGTCGCCGGTGAAATGTTTTTCTGCCCCCCCGCGCTCGGGAAAGGCGCACGGGTTGTCGAAAACGAAGTGCTCGGAATGAAACAGGTTGAGCACCGCCGGCAGGTTCGACGAAATGGCCAGGCGAACCGGTTGCCGGCCCGAGCCGTTGAACAATTGCGCCCGGCAATTGAGCGGCGGCGCAAACACCGAGTTCGGCCCCCACTCAAAGGTATGCGCGGCGCCCGCGTGATCCTCGACAATCGCCGAGCCGTGGCCGGAAAGCACGAAACAGGCTTCCTCGAAGATGTGCTTTTGCGGGATGGTCTTGCCGCCCGGCGGGATTTCCAGCACGAAGACGGTCATGAAATCGCCCCGGCCCTTGACGTGGGCGATGGCCCCGTGGACGCCAAAGCGCTCCCAGGGCCCGGTCTCCAGCGCCAGCAAGTCGAGCCCGAAATCCTCGTAAATGGGCACCCCTTCGCCCTCGGCCCAATCGAGGTACGGGTTGACCATGAACTTGCCGGTGGGAACGGCTTGATCGGGCATGGGTGCCTCCGAAACATGTTTTGTTGGTTCGCCCCCGCGCAAGAGGCGGGGAGACCGGCGCGCCGATATGAGGTATTCTTAGGCGACCGACCGGTGAAGGTCGCCATACACCACTAAACCAGGGAGGACGCCGTGCCCGCACAGATACAAGAAAACGATCCCCGAATCGAGCACGAAACCGTGAGCTTCGACGGCGCGTCGGGCGCCATATCGGCCTATGTGGCCAAGCCCGCCGGCGCCGATAACGCGCCCGCCGTCATTATCATCCATGAAAACAAGGGCCTGCAGCCCCATCTCAAGGACGTGGCGCGGCGCGCCGCGGCCGCCGGGTTCATCGCCGTGGCCCCCGATTTCCAGAGCCAGGTCGGCGGCACCCCGGAGGATCCCGACGAAGCGGTGGAGAAAACCCGTTCGCTGGACATGGCGAAAATCGTCGGTGACGCCGTCGCCGCCGCCGCCTATGCAAGGGGCCGGGCCGACAGCAACGGCAAGGTCGGTTCCATCGGCTTCTGCTGGGGCGGGGCGCTGTCCAACCAGCTGGCGGTCCATGACCCCGATCTCGATGCCGGCGTGGTCTTCTACGGCCGTTCTCCGGCCGACGAGGACGTGCCCAAGATCAAGGCGCGCATGCTGCTCAACTACGGCGGCCTGGACGAGAATATCAACGCCACGGTGCCGGGCTTTGAGGCGGCGATGAAGGCGGCCGGCACGGATTACACCCTGTATACCTACGACGGCGCCAAGCACGCCTTCCATAACGACGATAATCCGGACCGTCATCACCCGGATAGCGCGGCGCTGGCCTGGAGCCGGACCATGGATTTCCTGAAGGAAACCCTCGCCTCCTGAGGCCGGCGGGCCGCACCGCGAACCGCGACGCGAGGGGGTCCCATGGGCGGCAATCCGGCGACCATTCGATTGGGCGTGGTCAAGCCGACGACCACGTCCGGCTCGCTTGCCGACCTGCGCGCACTTTTGCCGGGCGACATCGAGATGATCGCCGAATACATGGGTTTCGCTTACAAGTCCCTCGATGAGTTCCGCCAATCCATGCCGGTCTACGCCGACAAGGTGGCGGCCCTCGCCGCCAAGGGCTGCGATCTCATCCATCCCGAAGGGGCGCCACCCTTCATGCTGCAGGGGTTGGCCAAGGAAACGCGCACCATCGGGGAATGGGAGGCGCGCCACGGAATCCCCGTGTTCACCACCGGATCGACCCAGGTCGCCGCCATGCGGGCGCTCGGCATTTCCCGCTTCGTCGGCATCACGCCCTTCGCGGGCGAGCTGGCCGAGGCCTTCCGCCAGTACTTTACGGATGCCGGGTTCAAAGTCCTATTCATGGGCAAGCCCATCGATGACGGCGGCGATGTCTACGGCCTCACCACTGAGCAGATTCGCGACCGCGTCATCGAGGCCACCCGCACGGTCGGAGGCGATTCCCAGGCGCTCTATATCCTCGGCAGCGACTGGCGCGTGCTCGACGTGTTGGACGACCTGGAGGAGGCGCTTAACGTGCCGGTCCTCCATCCCGTTTTGGTGCGCTGCTGGTATATCCTGACCCAACTCGGACGTAGCGCCCCCATCGAAGGGAACGGGCGGCTGCTTGCCGCCATGCCGCCTTTCGCCGCCCCGCTCTAGGATTCTCTCTAGGCCTCGCCCGTGCCCGCGAGGCCGTCCGGTTCGCCGGGGTAATTGTAGTGCAGGGTCTTGAACGGCGACTTGTCTTGCGGGCCGATGCCGACCCGGCGCTTGGCACCGTCATTGGCCGAGGCCACCACCTGAAGCAGGTGCAACTCTTCGTCGCCGGTCTGGTTGAAGGAGTAGCGCGAGTA
>JAPUGG010000221.1 GCA_027292975.1 Alphaproteobacteria bacterium
AAGGTCAGGGGCCTGATCAAGTACAAGGGCGTGATCAAGAAGATTGTCTTCAAGATGGCCAAGCACACCGGCAAGGTCACCGCCACCAAGCGCGGCGGCCGGCGGATCTTCATCGACTACAAGGGCAAGAAGGTGAAGGCCAAGGTTTCCGGTTCGCGTACCAAGGTCACCGTCAACGGCAAGAAGGCCAAGCGCAAGGCCATCAAGGTCGGCATGACCTGCACCTTTACCTATCCCGGCCCCGGTTCGGAGGCCAAGAAGGTGGACTGCAAGGGTTAGACGGAGTCTCAACCAAGCCCCCGGGGTCCAGGACTGAGAGACCCCGGGGGTATTTTTGCGCCCGGGCGGCTCTTCTCGGCCGCGCCGATCCCTACCTGTTGGCCTCGACCTTGAGGTTGAGCGCGCGGACCAACGAATCCGGTTTGTTGGCCCACGACATTAGTTGAAACCGGTGAAAGGGAAACGGCGGTGCGGGCGCCACGGAGATTTTCAAGACCTTGGGGTCGTTGAGGAACTTCTCCAGTTCATCGGCCAGGGTCATGAGAAAGGCACCGCCGGTGCGTCTTGCGTTCCGGCGCGCCTTATTCAGCATCGCCACGATCACCGCCTTGGCGTCGATCCCCTGCTTCCGCGCCGCGGCGGCCAGGGCAAACTGGATCAGCCGGGTATTGGACAGCACCAACGACCCGCGGATCAGCGTCGCGTTCCGCATCTCCGCCATGATCCCCGCCATCTCTTCCGGTTTGATGCTCAATTCAAACGCCGCGGGCGGCAGGTTTCCGACGCCGAGCTTGAAATCGATGCCGCCCAGTCCGGGCATCCGCAACGACATTTCCTCGATGGCCATGGACCGGGTTGCATGGTCTGCGGTGGCCACCATGGAGAACCGGGCCTTGAACGCGGTCAGACCCGAATCCCGGAGGAACCCAACCATGGCCGGGCTGTTTCCGCGCGGCTTCATGACCATGCCGTCCATCACAAAGGTCATCTTCCTTGCGTAGGATCGACCTTGGTCGTTTGTCCCATAGACCGTATCGGACTCCCCTCGAGCGACAACGAAATCGACCTCGTTGGCGCGAATTTCAAAATGCTCGAATTTGAAGCTTTTGATCACCGGCGCGGTAAAGGAGGGCAGCAGACCGGGCCGCCTCACGGCGGCCACGATCTCGCCGATATTGAGGTCGGTGAATTCCAGGCGGCCGAGGACGACCTCCCCGGCGTCGCCGGCCGACCTTATGTAGACGTTCAGGTCCTCCAGGTAGAAGCGGCCGATAATCCCGGCGCCCATGTTTTCCATGGCGACGGTCCTCAGGCTCAATTCGCCTCGATTGGGCGTGGTCACGGTCAGGGCGCGGAGCCTGACTTCGGCGAGGTCGAGACGCCGGATCACCGCGTCCATGGTCAATTCCCCCCGCGCCGCGAGGTTGAGCAGCGAACGGGTTTCCGATGTCAGGCCGGAAATGCTTATCCCCTCGACCTTGGTCTGCATCTCACCCTTGGCGAAACTGAGCGCGCGGGCGTCCACGGCGCTGATCTCACCGGAGAACGGATCGACGCTGAACTCGAGGGCATCGGCCTTGAGCGTGTCACCGTTGGCATGGCTGAGAGAAACCTCGGCAACGCTAACGCTGGCCGTCAACGGGTTCGCCGAAATGGTGCCGTGGGTCAAGGTGAGCCGGGGGGCATCGCGGGCAAGGACGAGCTGGAGGTCCTCGATGGCGCGGGTGGCCGAGGCCGACATGGTGCCGGGCAGATAGACCAGCCCCCAGCCGAGGAGAAGGATCGCCATGACCACGAGGACGGCGATCAAAACAACGACTAATTTGTTCATGAGCGATCCATCCCCGTGGCGGCCCGGTCCCATGGGCCTCATCTTCGGACGCGGGCCGCGCCGGCCCATTGGGAATAATAACCGGTGAGAATAACAATCGGTGAGAATAACAACCGGCGGGTTAAGACTAACCTTGCGAACCCCCACGCCCCTTGACGAATCCGCGCGGGCCAGCGAGTCTTTCCCTCGCCCCGCCGGAACCCATCGTGATCAATGGCCGAACGCAACCCGACACGGACGCGATCATCGCAAGCAGCCGACGCGGGCAACGCCGTCTTATGGGCCGTCGCCGGCCTGTTCGCGGCGCTCACGGCCGCCAAATTCCTCATCGCGGGCCACATGGACCTGTTCTACGACGAGGCCACCTATTGGCAAGCGTCCTTGCGGCCGGCCGCGGGCTATACCCATACCCTGATGATGACGCCGCTGCTCATCCGGGCCGGCACATTTATCTTCGGCGATACCCTTTTCGGAATCCGCAGTCTCCATCTGTTGTGCGGTGCCGCGCTGCCCTTTGCCGTCTATCTGCTGGCCGAACCCATGGTCGGACGGCGGGACGCCATCCTGGCGGCCGGGGTTACGCTGATCATGCCGGTCACCGCCCTCCTGGGCCACGCCTATATGGACTCGCCCCTGTTTCTCTTCACGGTCCTTGGGCTCGCGGCATTCGAACGCGCCCGGCGGCGCGGCGGCCTGGTGGACTGGACCGCGCTGGGCGCCATGTGTGCCCTTGGACTGGCCACCCATTACCGGTTCGCGCCCTTTGGCCTCGGCCTGCTGTGCTACCTGTTGGCGACCCGCGCCGGCCGCCGCCTTTGGAAAAAGCCGGGATTGTGGATGGCCGGGGCGATTGCCGCCCTGGGCCTGGCGCCGGTGCTCTGGTTCAATATAGAGACCGGCTTCGCCGGGCTCCACTACCAGGTGGTGGACCGAAATCCCTGGGTTTTTCAACTCAAGGGGCTGTTGTTTCCCTTTGAGCAAATGCTGGTGGTGACGCCGCTCCTCTTCGCCGCCCTCATAGGCGTCTTGTGGGTGGCATTCAGGAAGGCGCGGTCCGGCGACGACGATTGCACGCTATTGGCGATCTGGAGCGCCGCCTACCTTGGCTTTTACCTGGTGTTGGGGCCTTTTTCCGATCTCAAGCGCGTGCATGTCCATTGGCCGGCGGTGGGTTATGTGCCGCTATTCGTTCTGCTTCCAGGCGTACTGCGCGGCTTCGCCCATGGGGCAACCGGTGCCGCCGCCATGGCACGCCGGTCTCTTCGCTGGCTCGTGCCGGCAAGCGCCGCCGCCGC
>JAPUGG010000222.1 GCA_027292975.1 Alphaproteobacteria bacterium
AAGCCCGGAATGGCGCCGGCAATCAGGCCCGCGGCGACGCCGAGCACCATCAGCGCCATTGTTGGGACCGTGAAAAGGGCATCGGCGGCGGCGATTATGTTTTCGATGATCACGGCGCGCCGGCCCTACCAAATCCGAAGGACTTCACCCTCGGGCAGGATCACCCGAAGTCCGAATGTGAAGACCGCCCACATGGCGCCCATGGCGACGGCCGCTATGGCGCCATGAACGGCCATCCGCCGCACCCCCCATCCGCCGAGGAAGTTGAATACCAGAAAGACGAAAAGGGTGCTCCCGATCAGCATGCCCAGATAAGGCAGTGTAACGAGAAACAGGCCGTAAATGGCAAAGCAGATCAATGCATTGCGGTAGGTCGAAAACCACCCGGCGATGCCGCCACCGCGCCCATGGTCCGTTGGGTAACGCCCCCTGAGGGCGTTACCCAAATATAAAATGCACAAAACGCCCTGGCTGATCAGGATCGCGCGCGGCCAGACTTCCGATCCCACCGTGCCGAAACTGGTCTTTCTTATGGTGAAGGTCGCGGCGTAGAAGACACAGGTCAGAGCAAGCAGAAAGGCGGCGGCAACGATGTCGCGATTGGTGCGCGCCATGACGGGTCCGTCCCTAGTGCCGTCTGTTAGAGCATTCACGGGCGATTGGGCGGCCCCGCCACGGGGACCGCCCAATAACCTCGCATTGCCTACTTGCCCTTGTACATGCCGACCTTTTTAGCGATCCCCTTCCATTTGGTGAAGGTCTTCTTCCAATAGGCGGTCGACGCCGCCGGCCCCTGGTAATTGATCGACGTCCCCTTGCTTTCGAGCGAAGCGATCAGCGCCGGATCATTGGCGGCTTTTTTAAACGCCTTCGCCCAGAAATCTATCTTTGCCTTGGGCGTGCCCTTGGGTGCCGATACGCCGCGGTCGGTGCCGGTCACGAGATCGATGCCCATCTCGCGCATGGTCGGCACGTTGGGGATCAACGGATGACGCTTCGCGGCATAAATGCCGAGCGCCTTCAATTCGCCCGCCTGGATGTATTTGACCGCCGCCGCCAGGTTGACCTCGCCGATGGAGATGTTGTTGGCAAGCAGGGCCGTCATGCGCTGGCGCGTGCCGTCATAAGATATGTGTTTAAGCTTGATGGCGGCCGCGTCCTCGAGCAGCAGGAACCAGAAATGGCTGGTCGAGCCGAGCGTGCCGCCGGTCAGGATGGTGCCGGGCTTGGCCTTCGCCGCCTTGACGAGGTCACGCGCGTCTTTCCAGGGCACGTTCTTATAGGCGCCGATGACCGGCGATGACCGCCTCAGCATGGCGACGGGCTCGAAGGCATCCCAGGTAAACTTGACGCGTCCGGTGAGGTAGCTCGACAACGCACTTTGGTGAATGGCGAACAAGGTGCAGCCGTCGGGTTTGGCCTTGCGGGCCACTTTGGCGCCCTTGTTTCCGCCCTGCCCCGATATATTGACCATCTGAAGCTGCGGCTTGATACCGGTCTTATTGACGGTCTCGATCACCAGACGGAAAATCACGCCGGTTCCGCCACCGGCGCCCCAGGGCACGATCAGCTTCGCCGTTCGGCAGGGAAATTCCGCCGCCTGTGCGGGAAAGGCCATAACGACGGCCAACGCCGCAACGGCCCATGCCGTCAGTTTGTTCGATGTCTTCATGTTCCTGCCTCCAAAAATTTGCCGAACAAGATCATTCGGCGCACAACGATAGACGCTAATGCGTATTCCGGCCAAAGAAAATCGATTTGATGGGTGCTGATCGGTTTTCGGGGCAGGCGCGGCCGAGTTGCGCGATGCGGGCTCGATTAACGGGGCCATGGTGCCGGGGGGCAGCGGGAATCACGGAAATACCACCGATGCCGGTCGGGTGGTTACCCCGATTCGCCCTCGGCTCTGAGATGGGTCTCCATCATTTGTCTATAGGGCGCCGCGCACCCGCGATCATCGAAGACCGGCGCAAGAGGCGGTGCGGGCAACGGGAGATCGCAAAAGCCGCAAATTTCGGCAAGGCTCGACACCGGATCGGCCACCACATTTTCGTAACCGACGGCCAGACACCGCCGCGGTTCCTTCTTCGACCACCAGAGAGCAGCCGAGCGCCACAGCTCGATCTGTTTTATGGTGCTCGCAAACCGGTAGCTGTAGCCATCCAAGGGTACAACATAAAGACTGAAAAATATTTTGAAGGCATTGTCCCAGGCGTCGCGGTTCAAAAGAAGCATCACGGCGTTGGGCAGGATTCTGAGAATTTGGGGAATGCTATTCATGACATACATCGCCGGTATGGTAATCGTGTATGCCGAACAATCGCCCGCGCGTTCGGCGAATTTGCCGTAAAAAATTTCCTGAAATTCACGCAAATAGCCATCCGGCAGCTCTTCGAGCAGCCTGGAAAGTTTAAGCCCCCCGCGTTGGTTAAGCTCCTCGATAGTTTCGGAGAAAATATTGGTCTCATACCCCCTTTTCACACCGGGGATGTTCGCCATGAGTGTCGGTAGTCGATTTTCCCGCCCTTTGCATGCCGGCGATAATGATCAAGGGCGGCAAACCGGAAACATCCGGTGGGTTGGTCTCGGGCTCATGGGCAGGATCATCGGGCCCGGGCCCGGGGTGTTTGGCGAAGTCGGTCCCGGGCTCGACATCAATCGGGTAGGCGCGGCGGAAATCCGCATTCGCCTGGACAGCCACGCGCCACGCCTTGTCATGGTTCCCGGCCTTATCGAGGGCACGGGCCTTCGCAAAATCCAAAATCAGCCGCGAATTGATTTCGTCCGGGCCAAGGGCCGCGCGGGCGCTTGTGATCGCCTGGCATAAATCAAAGCCCCATTGGTCGGGTGTGAAATGGCTCAATCCCGCCAGGGTGCCGGGCGAGACCGGGTCGATATTGAAAGCGGCGATAAACGCTTGCAGGGCTTCGCCGGATTTGTGCCAATCCAGGCAGAAATTCCCCTTGTTCTCAAAAACTTTTTGATTTTCGGGCGCACAGGACTGGGCCCGAAGGATGAAACGTTCACCTTCCTCATAGGCGCCGCGGCGTCTGCATATTTGCGCCAGCACAATGAGCGCATCGACGGAGTCGGGCTTCTGCCGGAGAAGTTTTCTCAACGGGATTTCGGCTTGCCGGGGAGAATCAAGCTCGTAGAGAATCCGCCCCAGTTCAAACAATGCGGCATCATCATCGGGGGCGCGGTCAAGCACTTCGCGATACTGATCCGCGGCCTCGGAAAGTTTGTTTTGCCGGTAGAGTGCGAGACCTAGGTTGTTTCGGACAGGGAGTGCCGCAGGTTCGCATTCGACGGCCTGGCGAAAATGGTGTTCCGCTTCGTCGGGCCGGCCGATCTTGAGAAAGGTCGCCCCCAAATTGTTCAGGGCATCGATGTCGCCGGGTGCCAGTTCCAGCGCCCTTTCAAGGCAAGTGATCGCCGCGTCGTTTCGCTCAAGGGCGATGAGTATGGTCGCTTCCCACATGACGAATTGCGCGACATCGGGGGCCAGTTCGGAGGCACGCCGGGCATGGGGCAAGGCCGCTTCCTGATTTCCCTGGAAGTGATGCGCGATTGCCATGAGGTTCTGGACCGGGGGATGATCGGGAAACTGCTCGATGGCGCGGCCGAGGATTGCCGTCACCGCCGCCAAGTCGCCCTTCTCGAGCGCCTCCCGCGCGGCCGACAAGACCTGGTCGGGGCTATTCGATGGCGCGCGCATGAGGAGGTCGTGTCACTGATAGCCAAACGGGGGCGTCCATACATGACGATGCCGTTCGGGGCCGGTCAACGGCGTTGGCTGCGCCAGCGTCTGACAACCTTGCCCACGTGGCCTTCTATTCTGCTGCCGACTTTCCACGCCTCGGAGAAGTGGGCGGTGCCGCTTAAGGGGCGCTGGTCCTCGGGCAGAAGATCGAAGTGTACCCGCACCGGCACGGATAGGCCCTCGCCCGCGGCGACGGCTTCGCCGGTGCGCAGCGAAGGCAGGGAATCCAAAAGCCCAAGTGCCGATTCCGAGAGCGTGCCGCGGACGAATTCCTGGTCCGTCTGGTTGCTCATGCGCATGGCGAAAATGGTGTTGCATTGGGACAGGATTCCCGACTCGAGCTCCGAAGGCCGCTGGCTTACGATACAGAGGGAAACACCGTATTTGCGGCCTTCATTGGCGATCCTCGAAAGCGCGCGCTTGGTCAGCTCGAAGCCTTTATCGTCGACCCGCGCGACGTAGCGATGCGCTTCCTCGCAGACCAGAAGAACGGGGGTGTCCTGCTGGCCCCAGAAGGCGAAGTCGAAAGTCAGCCGGCACAGAAGAGAAACCACGACTTTCAAGATATCCGTCGGGACTTCCGACAGATCGAGAATGGTGATCGGTTTCCCCGCCGCCGGAACGCGGAACAGCCGCGCGAGGATTTCCTCCATGTCATCGGCTACGGTGAAGCGCTCTTCGAAAATGAAGTCAAAGCGGCTATCGGTCAAGAGCGCATCGAACCTGTTCCGCAAGCGCAGGTAGGGGGCCGAATCGGTGGGTTTGTCGAGCTTGCCGAGAGACTCTTCGATGTAGTGGAGCAGCTCCGATAAGCGGTAGGGCACCGGGGTATCGCTGCTGATTCGCTCGATCTTGTCGTTGCCCTCGTTGAACACCTGTTTGGCGTGAATCATGGCATCCTTGAGGATGTTTCTGTCGACTTCCCGGGTATCGGACTTCTCGACGATGATTTCCTGCAATTCGTCGAAACTGAGGAGCCAATAGGGCAGCTTCAGCCGCTCCGCCCCGAGCAGTTCGGCGCAGTCGGAAAAGGCGTGGCTGTATTCGTCATGGAGGTCGAGCAGCAGAATGTGCCCTTCGGCATGGCTTGAAATAATCGCCCGCAATATCGTCGCCACGGCACAGGATTTGCCGGCCCCGGTGTTCCCCAGAACCGCGAAATGCTTGCCGAGGAGATCATCGACGGCGATGAAGGCGGGCAGGCTCTTGTCCTGGTAGATGGTGCCGACCTTGACACTGGATACATGGGGTCGCGCGTAGACCCGCATGAGGTCTTCCTGGCTGACGGTGTGAACCCCGTCGCCCAGCCTCGGAAAGAAGGAAACGCCGCGGCGGAATTCGATGGGCCCGCCATCCGCCGCGTTGACCCCCTCCCCCACCAGCTCGATCTCCATGATCCGGACTTCCGTCCTGTCGTCCGAGCCGGCCATGTCAGGAATGTCCAGGCTTCTGACCATGCCGAATACCACGGTTTCCGCCGACGGCATTTTCACCAGAGAGCCGATCTGAAGATCATCGCGACCATGGGCGGCCGCCCCCGGCGCCCGCACGGTCAGGCGGGCGACCACCCGCGATCCCGACACCGACACCACCTGGCCGATCAGCTCCCCTTCATCGACGGAAATGGCGGGCCGAATCGAAGGCGCGGCGGACCGGCTCTCGGTGGACATATTGGACTCGTTGACATCGTCTCTATAGGTCATGGCTCAACCACTCATTGGCGGATCAACGGCACCATCCGCGAGCACCCCGGCGATAACGAGACATCGACCCGCGGCATGGTATTTTCTCACAGGCGCTTTGTCCACTTGGGAAAAAGCGTGCGCCGGAACCGTCACGGGGGACCGGCGCAAAACCCCTCATGGCCGCGAAATGCTGCTCTATACTGTCTGGGGACTATTTATAAAACATTAAGGCTAATAAAACATTAAGGCCACGGCACCGAAGTGCCCTAACCCCTTGAAAAGAATGGAGCGGGCGATGGGATTCGAACCCACGACTTCAACCTTGGCAAGGTTGCGCTCTACCCCTGAGCTACGCCCGCGCGCCGTGCGGCGCCCATGCGCCGCCCCCCGCGCCGCTTGGGCGACGGGCCCCGGACGCGAAGGCCCGCGATAATAATTGAAGCCGCCGTCTTTGCAAGGCCTGTCGACGGGCCGACCCGCAAGCGGTCCGCCGAACGGCGCGATCGATTCCCTCCCTTTCCCGCGCCGCCGCCGCGCGCTATGCTTAAGCGACCGGCGCCCTGCACGCGTTGCCCATTGACAGGGCCCGTCGGCGCGCCATTTAGTGCCCATGCC
>JAPUGG010000223.1 GCA_027292975.1 Alphaproteobacteria bacterium
CCGCTTGCCGCTGTTGCCAAAGCTGCGCTTGAAGATGGCGTGCAGGGAGCGCCCGTTGCGCCGCAATGCCGGGCGGTCACGGAGTACGAAGGTATTTTATTTGGAGCGATACTCGTGCCGCCCGCAGGAGAGCGCCGCCACCATGAGTTCGGTCTGCAGACGGCGAAACGCCATGGCCTCTATTTCCTTGGCGGACAGGGTACCGATGGTGGTGACGAGGATGCCCGTGGATGCCGGCCCCGGCCCCGGTGATTGGGCGGCGGTGGCGGCGGCCCCCAGGAACGGCAGCAGGAAAACTGCCGCGATTGCTCCTCTCAGTGGCATCGAACGTCGTCCCCCATCTTCATGCCGGAAGGGCCTTCGGCCCACGGTGCCAGCATAAATACCCGCCCCAAAGTTAACGTGAGGTTGACGGTTTGTCATGGGAAAGATTATCCACGCCGCCGATATTCCGGAAACAGCGGTCGCTGCTGGCCGGGAAGGCGCAAAAAGCGGTTCTCTCCAGCCCGCCGGTTGCAGGGGGCGGCGTTTGTGACTACTCTCCCGCCGCCGGTGGTCGGGGCCACCCTCATTCACTCGGGTTTTGGGCATTGAACGAAAAGATCGGCAAAGTGGTGCTCGCCTATTCGGGTGGGCTCGATACCTCGGTCATCCTGCGCTGGCTGCAGGACACCTACGACTGCGAGGTGGTGACCTTCACCGCCGACCTCGGCCAGGGCGAGGAACTGGGCCGGGCACGCAAGAAAGCCGAAGACATGGGCGTCAAGGAAATCTTCGTCGAGGACCTTCGCGAAACCTTCGTCGGCGATTACGTGTTCCCCATGTTCCGCGCCAACGCGCTTTATGAAGGCAGCTACCTGCTCGGCACGGCGATCGCCCGGCCGCTGATCGCCAAGCGCCAGATCGAAATCGCCGAAGCCACCGGCGCCGATGCGGTGTCTCATGGCGCCACCGGCAAGGGCAACGACCAGGTCCGCTTCGAACTCGGTTACTACGCGCTGAAGCCCGACATCAAGGTCATCGCGCCGTGGCGGGAATGGGACCTCACCTCGCGCAGCGAGCTGGTGGCTTATGCGGAGTCCCACCAGGTTCCCGTCGACACCGACAAACGCGGCGCGCCACCCTATTCGACCGACGCCAACCTCCTGCACATTTCCTATGAGGGCAAGGCGCTGGAGGACCCCTGGGTGGAGCCCGACGAGAAGATGTACACCCGCTCGGTCGCGCCCGAGGCGGCCCCCGATCGGCCCACCTATGTGGAGATTATGTTCGAGAACGGCGATCCGGTGGCCATCGACGGCGCGGCGCTCACGCCTGCGGCGCTCTTGACCCGGCTCAACGAACTGGGCGGCGCCAACGGCGTCGGCCGGGCCGACATCGTCGAGAACCGGTTCGTCGGCATGAAGTCCCGCGGCGTCTATGAAACGCCCGGCGGCACCGTGCTTCTGGCCGCCCGCCGGGGGATCGAAAGCCTGACCCTCGATCGCGGGGCGGCCCATCTCAAGGACGAGCTGATGCCGCGTTATGCCGAACTCGTCTATAACGGCTTCTGGTTCTCGCCCGAACGGGAAATGATCCAGGCGGCCATCGACGAAAGCCAGAAAGACGTCTCGGGCACGGTCCGGGTCAAGCTGTTCAAGGGATTGGCGACGGTGGTCGGGCGCAAGTCGCCCAACAGCCTCTACGACGAGGATCACGCTACCTTCGAGCACGACACCGTCTATGACCAGCGCGACGCCGAAGGGTTCATCCGGCTCAACGCGCTCAGGCTCAGGCTCCTGAAAATACGCCGGGGGTAGCAGGGTCCGCCGACTAGCCGGGGCGGTTTGGTCCCGGTGCACACTCCGGCGTCTTACCCTTGTCCCCTGGCCTAAATCTCGGGTGCCGGCAATCCCGCCTGGCGCGCGGCCGCGATCAGGGTATTGCGGAGCAGGCAGGCGATGGTCATGGGGCCAACGCCGCCCGGCACCGGCGTGATATGCCCCGCCACCTTGACCGCCTCGTCGAAATCCACGTCGCCCACCAGCCAGGTCTTGCCGTCGCCGGCTGTGATGCGGTTGATGCCGACATCGATCACCGTGGCACCGGGCTTGATCCAGTCGCCCTTGACCATGCGCGGCCTCCCGACCGCGACGATCAGGATGTCGGCCTGGCGGCACTCCTCGGCCAGGTCCCGGGTGCGCGAATGGGCCATGGTGACGGTGCAGTTCTCCCCCAGCAGGAGGCGGGCCATGGGCTTGCCGACGATATTGGAGCGGCCCAGCACCAAGGCGTTCAACCCGGTTAGATCGTCCAACGCATGCTTCAGCAGCATGATGCAGCCCTGGGGCGTGCAGGGGACCAGCCCGTCCTTGAAGCCGGTCGCCAGCCTGCCGACGTTGAGGAGGTGAAAGCCGTCCACGTCCTTGGCCGGATCGATGGCCGTGATCACCCGGTGGGGATCGATGTGATCGGGCAGCGGCAGTTGCACCAGGATGCCGTGCACGGAGCCATCTTCATTGAGGCGGCGGATGAGGTCCAATAACGCCACTTCCCCGGTATCGGCGGGGAGACGGTAGTTATAACGGTGGTTGGAAGAGGCAAAACCGGCGGCCTCGGCGGCGCGTCCCTTGTTGCGGGTATAAATGACGCTCGCCGGGTCCTCGCCCACCAGGATCACCGCAAGGCCCGGCGTAAGCCCGTAGTCGGCCTTGAGGCGCGCGGCGGCGGCGCCGATTCGGGTCCGCATTCCCTCGGCAAATCCCTTGCCGTCGATGATTTTGGCGGTCCGGGGCGCACTCACGGCTCTTGCATTTCCTTTTCGATGCGCGCCAGTAGGGTGTCCGGGTCGCCCGCCACCCGCACCAATTTGGCCCGCGCCTTGACCCCGGCGGCAATGGCGATCGCCGATTTTGGGAGGTTCCAGGTCTTGGCGAGAAGCCCGATCAGGGCGCCGTTGGCCTTGCCGTCCTCGGCCACGGCGGTGACGCTGACCGCCAGGCGTCGGGTCCCGTCGGCATCGGGTTTGACGCCGTCGATCCGGTTACGCCCGGCCTTGGGCGTCAGGCGCACCGGCACCAACACGCCGTCACTGGTGACGCGCACGGATACGGAAGTAGCGCGCGGGGGTGCTATGGAAGGTGTCGTCACGACCAGAGATATTCCCGCATCAGGCTGCGGGTGAACCAAATGCCGAGGATCAGGATCACCGGGGAGATGTCCATGCCGCCGAGGTTCGGCACCACGCGCCGGATCGGCCGCAGCACCGGCTCGGTGATGCGGTAGAGAAAGTCGGTCACCAGATAGACGAAACGGTTTCGCGTGTTGATCACGTCGAAGGTGACCAGCCAGCTGATGATGACCCAGATGACCAGGAGCCAGACGTAAAGCTCGAGAATGATGT
>JAPUGG010000224.1 GCA_027292975.1 Alphaproteobacteria bacterium
TTGGCAATGCCACCTCACGAGTGATCTCCAATCCCACTAGCCCCCTTTCGCGGGGGCTTCTTTTGTGCGGGCCAAATCTCGACCAGCACTACCAACTCAGGGGGCTTCGCGGCCCCTTTTTTCTAACCTCCAAAAGTGCTACGAATGCGAGCGACCCGGAGCGGTCACAGGATGGTGGAGATTGCACCTAAAGCGCACCTATGGCACAAAAAGGCGCTGGACCTGTTTGCTAAATCCCTTATTTTTAGCGGCTTACATGATAGAACCCGCACCAGATACAGGATGGTGCGGAACCTCCAACCCAACCCGGCTAGGTCCCATGGAAGATAATCTCACCACCGAGCGGCCGACATTCGTCACTTCCCTCCAATGCGCCGCCACCGGGGCTTCATTGCCGCCGGACCGGATTTACAACACCTCGGAGGCCGGCAAGCCGCTCCTGGTCCGCTACGACCTCGATGGCGTCGGCCAGGCCCTGGCGCGTGACGACCTGGCCGCCCGGGGGCCCGATCTTTGGCGCTACCGCGAGCTTCTGCCGGTGCGCCGGGTGGAAAACATCGTCAGCCTGGGCGAAACCATGACGCCGCTGATCCCCTGCCCCGCCATCGCCGGCGACCTCGGTGCGGGCGAGGTGCTGGTCAAGGACGAGGGGCGCCTGCCGACCGGCTCGTTCAAGGCGCGCGGCTTGGTGGTGGCGGTCTCCATGGCCAAGGAGCTCGGCATCACCAAAATGGCCATGGCCACCAACGGCAATGCCGGCGCCGCCCTAGCCGCTTATTGTTCGCGCGCGGGGATCGAGAGCGTCGTCTTCTGTCCCGCCGACACGCCGGAGATCAACGTGCGGGAGATCGCCCTGCAAGGCGCCCGGATCTACCGGGTCGACGGGCTGATCGACGATTGCGGCAAGATCGTCGCCGACGGCAGCGGGGCGGCGGGCTGGTTCGAGGCCAATACCCTGAAGGAGCCCTACCGCATCGAAGGCAAGAAGACCATGGGCCTGGAGTTGGCGGAACAATTGGGCTGGGACGTGCCCGACGTTATCCTCTACCCCACCGGCGGCGGCACCGGGCTGATCGGCATGTGGAAGGCGTTCGCGGAACTCGGCGCCTTGGGTTGGATCGGGCCCAAGCGGCCGCGCATGGTGGCGGTACAGGCGGCGGGCTGCGCCCCCATCGTCAAGGCCTATGACGCGGGCGCCGATCATGCCGAGCCGTGGGAGAGCGCCTTCACCATCGCCGCCGGCATCCGGGTGCCGGCCGCCATCGGCGATTTCCTGATCCTCGAGGCGATCGCCGAATCCGGCGGCTTCGCCACCGCCGTTGACGACGCAATGATCGAGGCCGCACGGGCCGAAATGGCGGCCCGCGAAGGATTGCTGCTGTGTCCCGAGGGGGCGGCGACCTACGCCGCGCTCCGCCAAGAACTCACCTCCGGGCGCATCGGCCGAGACGAACGCGTGGTCCTGTTCAATTGCGGTTCCGGCCTCAAATACGACATGCCCCGGGCCGACCAGACCCTCGACCACACCCAGCCCATCGACTACGCGGCGCTTTAGGCCCCCCGTCTCGCCGCCACCCCCATGGCGCGGACGCGTTCGGGGGTGAACGGGATCTCGCGCAGGCGCACGCCGGTGGCGTTGAACACCGCGTTGGCCAACGCCGCCCCGCCCGGCCCCTGGCTGCCCTCGCCGGCGCCGAGATAGGGTTCGCCCGGCTGGTTCAAGAGGATGCACTCGACGATCGGCGCTTCCGGGAAGGTAAGGATGGGATAGGTCTCCCAGTCGACGCTGGTCACCCTCTGGGGGCCGAAGCGCACGCGTTCTTTCAGGGTCCAGCTGATGGCCTGGATGACGCCGCCCTCGAGCTGGCAGGCGAGCCCATGGGCGCTCACCACCTGGCCGGCATCGCCGGCGACCACGGCGCGGCTGACGGCAATCACGCCGTTCTCCTCATTGACCTCCACCTCCATGGCGACGGCAACGTAAGCCTTGGAGTTCTTGTAGCGGTTGAAGGCGATGCCCTTTCCGGTGCCCGATCCAGGCCCGCCCGGCGGCCAGCCGATGGCCTCGGCGGCGGCTTCGATGACGGCGCGTCCGCGCGCATCCGCCAAATGACGCAGCCGAAAATCCACCGGATCCAGGCCCGCGGCGGCGGCCAATTCGTCCATGAAGGATTCGATGGCGAAGATATTGGCGTAATTGCCGAGCCCCCGGAAGGAACTGGTCCGAAGCGGCGTCTCGGCGACGAAATGGCTCACCACGCGCTGGTGGGGCAGGTCGTAGGTTGACCAGGCATTGCGGTGGGCGCCGGATTCATTGGAGAAATTGGGCTTGGCCACGGGCCGCGCCCGGGCCGGTTCCCGGTGCCAGTCGGCGAGCAGGCCGGAATGGGTCTCGGTGGTCGGCCGCGGCCGGCCCTGGTGGGTGGTGGACCAGAGATCGAGGTTCCAATCGGTGATGTTGCCGTCGTTATCCAGGCTGGCGTTGGTCATCACCACCATGGCCGGGCCATAGGGCTCCCAAAGGTGTTCGTCGGCGCGCGTCCATTGCAGGCGGACGGGCCGGCCCTCCACCGCCTGGGCCAGAAGGGCGGCGTCCAGGCAGACGTCGTCGGCCCCGTTATGGCCGTAGCATCCCGCCCCCTGGGTGTGGATGATGGTGATCGCGTCCTCTTCTAAACCGAGCGAGCCCGCCAGCGCGCGGGCCAGCGGATAGGGCCCCTGGCTGGCACCGTGGACGGTGAGGCGGCCGCCTTCGAACAGCGCCACGGCGGCCGACGGGCCGAGCGAGGCATGCATGTGATAGGGGCGGGTATAGCTGGCCTCGAGGGTCTTCGCGGCGTCCACGGGCGGCGCGATGTCGGGCACCGGGGCGTCTTCCGGGGTGCCGTCGATCACCGCATGGGCCGCCGTTTCGTTGTCGATCAACCAGGCGGAGATGTTATCCTCGTCGGGCAGTTGGGCGCTTTCGCGCCATTGGGCGCTTAAGGCCAGCGCGTCGCGCGCCTTGATCGCCTGCCACTCATCGGTGGCGACGACTCCGAGGAAGCTGCCGCTCTCGATCACCTGGAGCACGCCGTCAAGGTGCCGCACGGCCGCGGCGTCGACCGAGAGCAGCACCGCGCCGGTGGACGGTGGGCGGACGACGCGGCCATGGACAAGCCCGTCCATGGCAAGATCATGGATGAAGACGGCCCCGCCGGTGACCTTGGCGACGGCGTCGAGCTCCGGGACGCAGCTGCCGACGATGGTGTAGCCGGCGGGGTCCTTGGGCGCGACGGCGCCCCTCGCAACGCCGACGAAGGGTTGGCCGCCCTGGAGCTCCCAATAGGTGACTTGGCTGTTGGTGGCGGGAGAGCGCACGGTGCCGTCCTCGACCTCCAGGGTTCCGGCATCGACGCCGAGATGGGCCGCCGCCTTTGCGATCAACGCGGCCCGTGCCTCCGCCGTCACCTGGCGCAGGGCGCGCCCGGTTTGCTCCATGGAGCCCGAGCCCGAGGTTACCCCCTCGTCGACGACGTCGCCGGTGATGCCGCTGACCACGCGGATGCGCTCCATTCCCACGTCCAGTTCCTCGGCGGCGATCATGGCGACGGCGGTGCGGATGCCCTGGCCGATTTCCACCTTGCCGGTCCTGACCGTCACCGTGCCGTCGGCCTCGATGGCGACCCAGCTTGCGATCCGGGCGTCCTTGGCAAGGCTGCCGGGTAACATTTTCCCTTCGCCGTTCACCGGGCCAACTCCTTGGCGGCCCGCCTGACGGCGGCGATCACCCGGCCATGGCTGCCGCAGCGGCAGAGATTGTCCTGCAGCGCGGAGGCGATGGCCGCCGCGTCGGGGTCCGGGTCACGGTCCAGCAACGCCTTGGCGGTGACGATCAGCCCCGGCGTGCAATAACCGCACTGAAAGGCATGCTCTTCCATGAACGCCTTTTGCAGGGGATGGAGGTTGTCCGGGGTGCCGATGCCTTCGATGGTGACGATGTCGCGGCTCGCCGCCTGGGCAAGGGTGATCTTACAGGCAAACGCGCGCACGCCATCCATCAGCACGCTGCACGAGCCGCATTGTTCCGAACCGCAGCCGTATTTGGCGCCAACCAGGCCCAGCGGGCCGCGGAGCGCGTAGAGAAGCGGCATGTCGGAATCGCCGTCGACCTGCCGCGCCACCCCGTTGACCCTAAGTTTGAAGGTTTCGGCCATGATCCTCCCTCGTGATCCCCCTCTTGATGCGGGGGAATTATTCCCCTTTATGGGCCCGCGCCCGTGAGCGTGGGGCTCGGCCTTTGTGGCGTGGCCGGGGCGCCCCTGTCAAGGCACCAGCCCCCCGGGACTTGTAACTTTCGGGCGGAATCGTTATCTGTTGAAGAGGATAAGGCCTAAGGAGAACGCCCAAGATGAACGATATTGTACCCGGCATCGACGACGACGTTCTGTCGACCGCGGCCAAGTGGAAAGGCGAGGGCCGCGAGGTCGCGCTGGCCACCGTGGTGACCACCTGGGGCTCGTCGCCGCGCCCGGTGGGCAGCCAACTGGCGGTTGACGGCGACGGCAATTTCTTAGGCTCGGTGTCGGCGGGGTGCGTCGAGTCCGCCGTGGTGGAGGCGGCCGCCGAGGTGATCGCCGATGGCAAGCCCAAGCTTCTTGAATTCGGCATCGGCGACGATCAGGCCTGGGAGGTGGGTCTGTCGTGCGGCGGCAATATCGAGATCTACGTGGAGAAGGTCGAATGAAGGCAGGCACCCTTTTAGCCGCCCTCGATGCCCGCGAGGCCAAGCGCCAATGCGCCTTCGTCACGGACCTGGAGAGCGGCGCCGGAATGCTGCTGGCCAACGGCAAGGCAGAGGGCGCCCTCGAAATCGGCGATGCGCTCAAAGCAGAGGTGGACGCGGCCCTTGCCAAGGGTCAAAGCCGGCTGGTGGAGGACCAAGGCCGGCGCGTCTTCATCAAGGTGTTGGTGCCGGCTCACCGCCTCGCCATCGTCGGCGCCGGGCATGTTTCCCAGTACCTCACCACCATTGCCGGGGTCGCCGGATTCGACGTCACGGTGATCGACCCCCGGACGCTCTATGCTTCTCCCGAGCGGTTCCCCGGCGCCACCATCAACCACGATTGGCCCGACGACGCCTTGATCGCCTTCGGTCTCGACCGCAACTCGGCGGTGGTGACGCTGAGCCACGATCCAAAGCTCGATGAACCGGCCCTGGCGACGGCTCTCAAATCCGACGCCTTCTATGTTGGCGCGCTGGGATCGCGCAAGACCCAGGAGCAGCGCCGTGAACGCATGAAGGCCGAGGGCTTCACCGATGCCGATCTCGATCGCATCCACGGGCCCGTGGGGCTCGATATCGGGGCCCTTTCACCGGCCGAAATCGCGGTGTCCATCGTCGCCGAGATGATCGACGTGCTGCGCCCCGAAAAGAAGGGGTATGGCAAGAGCTGATCGGCCCAAAGGTGGCCCGGCGCCGCGCATCGCGGCCGTCATTCTGGCCGCGGGACGAAGCACCCGGGCGGGGGCCACCAACAAGCTTCTGGCACCCATCGACGGAATCCCCATGGTCGCCCGCGCCGTCGCCCGCATCAAGGGATCGGGCGCATCCCCCATCGTCGTCGTGACCGGGCATCAAAGCGCGGCCGTGCGCACCGCCCTCGCCGCCCTCGCCGATTCCGCGGTCACCTTCGCCCATAACCCCGATTTCGCCCAAGGCATGGCCGGATCCATCGGCGCCGGCATCGAAGCGCTGCCGGGCGACGTGGCGGGGGCGCTCATCTGCCTCGGCGACATGCCGGCCATCGAGGCCGCCGAGATCGACCGGCTGATCGAGGCTTTCGACGCCCATGGCGGTGCCGCCATTTGCGTACCCAAAGCGGGCCGTCGCAGGGGCAACCCGGTGCTGTTCGCGCGCCGGTTTTTCCCGGAGCTGCTGGCCCTTGAAGGGGACAACGGGGCCAAAACGGTGATCGCGGCGCACGCCGAATCGCTGGCCGAAATCCCCATGGCCGGCACCGGGACCCTGGTCGATCTCGACACGGTGGAGCAGATCGCCGGTTTCTCGTCGTCGGATTGACCCCAATGGGCGCGCCATGGAGGAAATGTCTTAATGCCCTTGACTCCGGGGCGGTCCGGGCCGAAACTTTCCAAGCTTGCCGCCTGAAATAACTAAAAAAACTGATTCGGGGAGCATCCCTATGCGGGGTTCACGGCGGCGGCACGGTCACGCGTTTTTCTTTTGATTGTCAGTAGTCCGCCTTGCTTGTGGTGGTTGACGAATCGGTGCGACGGCATCGGCAGCGTAAGGCTTTCCCGCCCTTCGCCGCCCGTCCGTCGATCTACAGGGAGGAATTCACATGGCAAAACCCCAACGTATCAGGCTTAACGTGAACGGCGGGGATTACACCGTTTCGGTGGATCCGGACATGCCCCTTCTCTATGCGCTCCGAAACGATATCGGGCTCAACAATCCCCATTTCGGCTGCGGCCTGGCCCAGTGCGGCGCCTGCACCGTCCATGTGAACGGCAAGGCCATACGGTCCTGCGTCACGCCGGTGAGTTCGGTCCAAGGCAAGAAGGTGGTGACCCTGAGAGGGTTGGGCACGCCCGAAAAGCCACATCCGGTGCAAACCGCCTTCGTGGAAGAACAAGTGCCCCAGTGCGGCTATTGCATCAACGGCTGGATCATGACGGCGGCGG
>JAPUGG010000225.1 GCA_027292975.1 Alphaproteobacteria bacterium
ATGGGAGGCGGCGGCCCTCGGCGAGACGGCGGCCGACGGCACGCTGTCGGCGGCCAAGAGGCGCTACCCTTGGGGCGAGGCGCCGCCGGATCCCTCGCGCGCCAACCTGGACGGCCGGGGCCTCGGGCCGGTCAGCGTGGCGGCGCTGGCGGCCGGCGACAGCGCTTTCGGTTGCCGCCAGATGCTCGGCAACGTCTGGGAATGGACGGACGTCACCTTCACCGCCTTCCCGGGCGTCTCGGCCTTCGCCTACAAGGAATATTCGACCATGCTGTTCGGCGACACCAAGGTGCTGCGCGGCGGCGCCTCGCCCCAAGGGTAGCGCCTCTTGGCCGCCGACAGCGTGCCGTCGGCCGCCGTCTCGCCGAGGGCCGCCGCCTCCCATTCCACTTCTCTCGGCAATCGCAGCCCGGCCCAGCGGCAATAGGCGTCGGCCTCGAACCAGTTGACGTGAACCACGGGCTCGTCGGGGGGCAGCGCCGTGGTCAGTTCGAAACGTCGCGCCAGCCAATCGCCCGGCCCATGGCGCCGCCATTACACGGGATGCTCGGCGCCGGCCTCCTGGCGCCATTTCCATCCCTCGGCGTCCCAGAAATCTTGCCGGCCATAGCCGCCGTCATCGACGAAGGCCTGGAATTCCCGGTTGGTGACGGGCGCCTTGGCGATCTCGAAGGGCTCGATTGTCACCGGATGGGCCCATTTCTCGTTGTCGAACAGGAACGGTGCGTTCCTCCCGGCACCCAGCAGGAACGCACCGCCCGGGACCTTGGCCCATCCCGGATGAGCCCCCGCAGCGCGGGCGGCCGAGACATCGCAAGCGACCGCCAAGGCGGGCGTCGCATAGGCCAGAATCTGGCGGGTCCAGAAGAAGGCTTCGGTGTGCATGTCTTCATGGAAGATGCCGAACTGATAGATGAAGCTGTCGCCCTCGCTCGCCATGCCGCCCTCGAGGCGCTCAACCAGGCGGTTGAATACGGCGCTCATGTAGGACAACGTTTCGGCCCGGGTGAGCAGCGGCAGGTCCCACCTGACGTCATGGTCGATGGCGATGGAATCATAGAGTTGGTCGGCCCTCTCACCGAGCACAGATTCGAACCCGTAAAGCTGGCGCAGGATGAAATATTCGTAAAAATGGGCGACGTGGGCAATTTCCCAGCGCAACGGGTTGACGGTGGGCAACCTGGGGCCCATGAGTTGCTCGTCGTCCAGGTCGCGGATCAGTTCCAGGGTCCGGTCTCGGGCGTCTTGCATGTTTTCGATCAAATATGCGGTACTGACGGGCGCGGTCATGGGAAATGCCAAGGTTGGAGCCAGGGTTGGAGCCAGGGTTGGAGAATATAGGTGAAGATTAGCCTAATCACACCGGCCAAAAAACAGTCCAAAGGCGGCAACCGGACGACGGCGCTTCGCTGGGCCCGGATGTTGCGCCAAGCGGGCCACCGCGTGCGCATCGACGTTGACTACGGCGGCGAGGCCGTCGATCTGATGATCGCCATTCATGCATGGCGCAGCGCCGACGCTATTCTGCGCTACCGGGAACGCTTTCCAAACGGGCCGCTGGTGGTCGGTCTCGGCGGGACCGACGTCAATACCTACTTGTCATCACACCCGGAAACGACGCTGCGGTCCATGGAGATGGCGGACGCCCTGATCTGCCTGCACGACCGCATGGGCGAGGCATTGCCGGCGGCGCTTCGACGGAAGCTCCATGTGGTCCGCCAATCGGCCTTGCCCCTGCCCGGCCCCCGGCGCCCGGCCCAGCGGTACTTCGATGTCTGTGTCATCGGCCACCTGCGCGCGGAAAAGGACCCCTTCCGGACCGCCCTGGCGGCCCGGCGCTTGCCGCCCGCATCAAGGCTCCGGGTTACGCACCTGGGCAGTGCCCACACCCCCGCGTACGCCAGCCAAGCCGCCGCCGAGATGGCCGTGAACCCTCGCTACCGGTGGCTCGGCGAAGTGCCGGGGTGGCGGGTGCGCCGCGAGTTGGCGAAGACCCGGGCCATGGTGATCAGTTCCACCCAGGAGGGCGGCGCCAACGTGGTTTCCGAGGCCATCGTTGCCGACGTGCCGGTGATCGCTAGTGACATCGCCGGAAACGTGGGCCTCCTGGGGCGCGAGCATCCCGGCATCTACCCCCTCGGCGATGAGGCGGCGCTGGCGCGTCTGCTGGACCGCGCCGAGATGGAGCCCGGGTTCTTAGAGACCCTGGAGCGCTTTGGGCGGAGGCTCAAACCCCTGTTTCGCCCGGCCCACGAGCAGGCCGCCTTGGAACGGATCGTCAATTTGGCCGGAAAATGCCCTAGATCAGGGTGACCGGCTCCAGGTGATCGCTTTCGGCGGTCACCCGGCCGACCATGGCCGCTTTCGCGTAGCCGAGGTCATGCAGCGCCCGCAGGCAGGGCTCGGCGCGGGCGGCGGGCAGGCTGGCCAGGAGGCCGCCCGATGTCTGGGGATCGAAAACCAACGGATAGCGCTCGTGCTTCTGCGCGTCGCTCAAGTTGCGGATGGCCCGGCGCAGCCGGACGTTGGCGGGTTGCAGGGAACTCAGGATCCCCAGTCGCACCGTTTCCTGGGCGCCGTCCAGAATCGGCAGGGAATCGAGATCGATCTCCACGTCGACGCCCGAGGCCTTGATCATCTCCACCAAATGCCCCAACAGCCCAAAACCGGTGATATCGGTACACGCGCTGGCGCCGTGGTCGAACAGACACCGCGCCGCGGCGCGGTTGGACTGGATCATTGACTTCAGCGCCCCGGCGATCCACCGCCCCTTGGCTTTGTTCTGCATGTCGGCGGCGAACAGGGTGCCGGTGCCGAGCGCCTTGGTGAGAATCAATACCTCGCCGGGCGCCATGCCGCCCTTGCGGAGAATGGTCTCGCGATCGACCAGGCCGTTGACCGAGAACCCCAGCGCCAACTCCGGCCCCTCGCTGGTATGACCGCCGACCAAGGTTGCGCCGGCCTCGTTGAGGATATCCATGGCGCCGGTCATCATTTCGCGGATGGCGGTTTCGACCTTGGCTTCCAGGCCGTAGGGAACGGTGGCGATGGCGAGAGCCGATTGAGCCTCCGCCCCCATGGCGAAGATGTCGCTCAAGGCGTGGTTGGCGGCAACCTGGCCGAACACGTAAGCGTCGTCGATAAAGGCCCGGAAGTAGTCCACCGTATGGACCATCACCTTGCCGTCGGGAATCTGCACCACGGCGGCGTCGTCCGGGGCATGGAGGCCGACCAGAACATCGGCGTTGGCGATTGGCTCCAGGTCGGCGAGGGCCCGGGTCAGGACAGTGGCCCCAACCTTGGCACCGCAACCGCCGCAGCGCATGGCGAGGGCCGAGATGTCTTTGAGCGTGGCCTGATCGGCGAGGCCGGGATCCAGCGACGTCGCCTCCTCGACCACCATCTCGGGCAGTTCGTTGAACTTGCGCATGAAGCGCCGATCGATCCAATCCTTCCATTTCCAGACCCACCGGCCTTCCGCGGAGAACCCCCATTTGGCGGCCACGGCACGTTTGTCGCCGGTGGAAATGAGCACCAGGAAGGCCCGCTGGGGCGAAAAATTCCGGACCGGACGGCCGACCAGGACACGGCGCAGGTTTTTGGTCAGCGGCGGCCCCTGGCGGACCGCGAAGACACCGGCTTTGGGCCGCGGATGATTGACCACCGTGGCGATATCCCCGGCCGCGAAGACGTCCCCATGGGAGGTCGATTGTAGAGCGTCGGAAACCTGGACGAACCCGGCCTCATCCACATCGAGGCCGGATTCGCCCAGCCAGGTCGGCGCAACGGCCGCGGTGACCCAGAGGATCTCATCCAATTCAATGGTCTTGCCGCCGCTAACGGTGATCGCGCCGGGCGCCACTTTTGCTACTTCGGCGCCGGTGTGGACGGCTACGCCGCGCGCGCGGAGCACGCGCTCGAAGTGGCGGCGCACGCCGGCGCCGAAGCGGGGCAGGATGGTCTCCGACTTGGAGATCAGGTGAAACTCCACTCTTTCCGTCCCCTGCCCCCGCCGGGCCAAGAGATTGCCGAGCCGATACTGGGCGGC